>JALVCY010000637.1 GCA_027009605.1 Saprospiraceae bacterium | reverse complement strand
AGAACAAAAATAAACTATCCAAACCGGATATTACAACAAAAAGCGCAGGGGTTAATGTGTTGACAACCGCACAGATTGAAGATTTGTGGGAAAATATTTTTTACCAATCCATTACCAATAAATCCAAGGCGACCGGAGAAGCCATTCGTCTTATGTTGGTGACTAATAAGTTTTTGAATGAGTTTCAGTCGTTGTCAACTCCTCCAGTGGATTTCACGGATGACGAATTAGTGAAATTCAATCGCTTGTCTAATGCTTCTTTGATAATACCTCGTAAGATTGCCAAGCGAGCATTGCCTAAGGGAAACAGTACGGGACTGCGTTATTTGAAAAATGGACAAGTAATTGCTAAAAGACAAGAAATACATCTGGCAAAATTAAGAACCCAAAAATTGCTTGAAATTAAGGATGAACTTACGCAAGTTTTCAGGCAATATCAAATAGAAATCGATGAAGAAAAAAAGATACACAATGAAATCAATCTTACTAATAAAATTAACGAGAGTGAAACCCAAAACATCAATTATGTAGCTAATAAGAATACCGGAAAAATTGAAATTCACCCCATCCAAATCCTTTAACAGTGGTTATGTAAATAAGAAGGTTTCACCAAAGGCGCTTAGTTATTTTGACAAATACCATGATGGGTCTAATGAATCCATTGAAAATATCACCAAAAATATTACTTCTCAAGTTGAAGCCCATCACAAAGCTTTTTTTGAAGCTATAAAATCATTAAAAACAAAAACTGCCATTGTCAATGGTGTGCGGGTGGATATCAACAAGCCTTTGGTTGGCGGTGCAATGTCCCTACGATTTGTCCCGGTAGAAGAATTGGATGATCGATATGATGTATTGGTTACCCATTATTCCAACAATGAGGCAAAAGCTGCTACTAAAATGGATATTACCGTCAAAAAAACGGGTAGTTTTGATTTGAGCACAACTGTAGATACCCCTACATTACGTGATGATAATTTTCGAACTTTTGTTGCCTTTGAGTCCTTGGATATAGGTACCCCCAATCAGGATATTGAAATACATTTAACCTTACGAACAGCTGACAATACAGCCTTGGTATATGCCGATCAGGCCAATCCGCTGATGGTTAGGGAGCAAGATAATGTGTTGCTGCATCCACAATCAACACCTTCTAGTCCTACCATGTATCCATCAGTAGAGCTTTATGGTGTTACACGGCTTGGTACAGCCATCTACCGAAGAGTTGAGCAAGAATTGTGCGGTTATGTAGAAGGAGAAGTATCGCATATCGAAAACATACTGGCCCGGGAATACAAAGAACGAGCTACTCGAAAACTCATCCGATCACAGGTTACCACAACACAGAAAGAAGATAGCGAACGTGAATTCACTTCAGACACGAGTAGTACTGATCGTTATGAAATGAATACCGAAGCACAGCGGGTGATTGAAGAACAAAATTCTAAAGAATACGGCATTTCTGCTAATGTTGGCGGGCAGGTTGGTTTTGGTGATGCTGCAAGTATACATTTCGATGTCAATGCTTTTGCCAATTTTTCTTCGAGTACCGCCTCTACCGAAAGCAATAGTCAAGCAGTGAGTATTGGTAAAGAAGTTACCGAAAAAATTGTCAACCGCATTGTATCCAAGGTTTCTAACACGCGAACTTCTATCATGCTCAGAGAATACGAAGAAAATAACAAACATGGGTTTGACAACAGAGA
>JALVCY010000636.1 GCA_027009605.1 Saprospiraceae bacterium | reverse complement strand
AGATTTCTTTTTTTCTTAGTGTAGTCTTAGTGTATTCTAAAGTGGCCTTAGTGGTAAGGAAAACGCATGAACTACCCCTTAATAGTACAAAATTGAGCCCGAGAGCGCGATAAGGGGCTGATTATCATCTAGTTATAATTAATGATTCTTTTTTTTTACAATCAAGATTTATTCTAATTTTTTATGTTAAATCAGTTTGTTATTTATCGAAATATAGGGGACAAAACCCGACTGCGCCCGTTTTTATCATACTACTTGTGTTTGTACGGTAGCTTTTGTTAAATCTCGATAGTTATCGGGAGTATGGTAACCAAGTAAAATTTTGTTCCGTGCTTTAATTTCTGGCAGTGTGGACTATACGAAGCAGGCTCATTAGTAAAAAGCCTTTGGAAAGTTCAGTTGCTAATTTAATGGCCATTTAGGATTGCATCCACTGCTTTACGCACACTGCCTTCTTTAAGTAGCCATTTTTTGGCGGATTCATAATCAAGCTGGGTTTCGTGCATCACCATTTTAGTGCCACGATCGACTAATTTATTGTTGGACAATTGCATATCGACCATTTTATTGCCTTTTACGCGTCCTAATTGAATCATCGTAGAAGTCGTAATCATATTTAAGACGAGTTTTTGGGAAGTACCGGATTTCATTCTGGTACTGCCGGTGACAAATTCCGGCCCGACTTCTACCACAATCGGGAAGTCGGCCACTTCGGTAATGGGTGCGCCGGGGTTATTGGTCAGGCATCCGGTAGCAATGCCCATTTCTTGACATTTGCGCAAGCCTCCTATTACATAAGGTGTGGTCCCTGAAGCAGCGATACCAATGATTACATCTTTCTCATCAATATAATATTCGGACAAATCCTTCCAAGCTTGTGCTTCACTATCTTCCGCAAATTCTTGAGCGGTACGAATCGCCGCATCCCCTCCGGCAATCAATCCAATGACCATTTCGTCCGGAGCACCAAAAGTGGGCGGAATCTCCGAAGCGTCCACAACACCCAGCCGGCCACTCGTACCGGCTCCAATATAAAACAAGCGGCCTCCATTGGCCAACCGCCGAACCACCACTTCAACTAAGCGCTCTATATCAGGCAAGACCCGAGCAATGGCTAAGGGGACTAAAGCATCTTCTTGATTCATATTGGTTAAAAGCTCACGAATGGACATCTTGTCCAAGTCGTTATATTTGGAAGATTGTTCTGTAATTCTTTTCATTTTGTTGTTCTTCATTTTTTGAAGTGTTATTAAATGCTTAACAAGAAGGTTTTGGCAATAATGCGCCCCCCTAGAAACGTATAGCTAAGTAATTAGTTATCAAGGAGAAAGGGTATTCAAGCTGCAAATATTGCAAAAATTCTTTGATTGCAAATGTAAATATATTGTTTTTGGCATTATTGTTGGTAATAATATAACAGAAACGTTATTTGCACACTATTTGAAAACATATTATGAAAAGATCTACACGAAAAGGTGGCGGTGAAAACGACACCGGCTTTATTTGGGTTGGCTAACCCCCCAATATGTTAGAATCCCCCAATTCAAATTAGCAGCAGGGCTTACTTTAATTAGTGAGTCCTGTTTTTTTTTGCCACTGTGAGTTTACTCCTAAAAATCTTATAAAGATATCGCCCCAATGGGGCTCAGGCTTATGTATTTCAGCCATTTTCCCCAACTATTTCAAAAATCCGCCTTTTCGGAGCAAGC
>JALVCY010000635.1 GCA_027009605.1 Saprospiraceae bacterium | reverse complement strand
CATTCGCCAGCAACTCTTGCGAGAAAATCCCAACACCTTTACTCTCCATGCGGGCGATTGCCTAAACCCATCGCTTTTGGGCAACCTAAAATATGAAGGCCAAAAAATCAAAGGTCGCCAAATGGTCGAAGCGATGAACCAATGCGGTATCGACTGGATGGTGCCCGGCAACCATGAATTTGACCTGAAAAGAAATGAACTGCAAGCCCGGATTAACGAATCCAATTTTCATTGGGTGGTCGCCAATGCCCAAGAAAATTTAGAAGACGGAACTAAAAAGCCTTTTCATAAGGATTTGCCGCAAGGCGATAAGGAATACTTCCCAAAATATACAGAATGGAATGTGACTGATAAGGATGGCACGGTGATTCGTGTCGGTGTAGTAGCTGTGACGATACCGTTTGATGTTAAGAAATATGCGACCATTACCGACCCTTTTACGGCTGTTGGAAAGGCTTTGAAGGAGATGGAAGATTGTGATGTGATTATCGGCTTGACGCATTTGAATTGGGCAGACGATGTAAAATTGGCCAATCAGTATCCGCAAATCGACCTAATTATCGGCGGTCATGACCATTATAATATGCTCAAAAAAACCAATCATGCCAATGTGACCAAAGCGGATGCCAATGCCCGGACGGTGTATGTCCATCATTTTCATCTGGATAAAAAGACCCATCAAGTGACGATTGATTCCAAGTTGAAGGACGTGGATACTTCTGTAGAATTTGATCCGCTTACGCAAAAAATAGTGAAGAAGTGGGAGCAAATCGGGGAGCAAGCAGTAGCGGCAGCAGGGATAGACCCCAACAAGGTGATTGCCACTTTAAAACGTCCGTTGGATGGGCGGGAAATTGCGATTCGGGATCATGCGACCGGCTTGGGTCAATTGATTGCCAAGGCTATGTTGGCAGCATCGGAACAAGGCGCGACGAGTGCGATATTCAACAGTGGTTCGGTTCGGTTAGATGATTATTTGGAAGGTGATATTACCGGGACGGATATTATGCGAGTGTTGCCTTATGGCGGTCCGATACGGGATGTGGAGATGGAAGGCAGTTTGTTTAAGCAGGTGTTGGATGCCGGTCGAGCCAATCGCGGCAAAGGTGGCTTCTTGCAACACGCCAATATTTCCTATAACTCAAAAGAGCAAAAATGGTACATCGCCGGCAAGCCTTTGCAGGAAAATAAAAAGTACCGAACCGTTGCCACTAGTTATATGTTGCAAGGCCGGGAAGGTGGCTTGGAATTTCTAAATCCTAAAAATCCCAAGTTGAAAATTTTTGAACACGATAAGGATTCGGTGTTGGAGGATATCCGGAAAGCTTTGGCGGTTTATTTGGCAAGGTAACGAAAGAAAAATTTTAAAATATGTTAGTCTATGTGTGCACCATTTCTCACCCAAATTTTAGCAGTCCAAAGCCAAGAATTTGTAGAGTTTCTTAGTGTAAACTTAGTGTTATCTTTGTGCCCTTAGTGGTAAGGAAAAATGGAATGCCTAACCACTAAGGCACAAAGTTGCCACTAAGAATTCACTAAGTCATTGATTGCTAATAAGTTAAATACCGCCTTTTTGTTTAATTTTTTACTCCCGATCTAAGATATTTTGGGCGCAGTCGGGTTTTGTCCCCTATATTTCGATAAATAACAAACTGATTTAACATAAAAAATTAGAATAAATCTTGATTGTAAAAAAAAAGAATCATTAATT
>JALVCY010000634.1 GCA_027009605.1 Saprospiraceae bacterium | reverse complement strand
CACCCGCTAATTTTTGCTAGAAAATGTCCTTTTTGCGCCTGTTTTTGCTAAAATTTTCTCACGTAGCCCAGCTACGCTTCAAAAATTGTAGCTTCAACATCCACAAAAATGCCTATTTTCTATCTAAAAATTGGGGCACCTAAACAGTTACATATTTTTTAGTATTAGGTGGGTGATATTTTCTAAAGATATTCGCAAATCAATGTTTTAGGTTCACACTTTTATTGATTATTGCTTTCATTCTTATGGTTGCTGGTCTAATTCAAAAATAAGTGTGCTTTTGGTTCCTTTTGGGTTTTGGTGGGTATCAAAAAGGTCTTCGATGAAAAATTGGGCTGAGATATTAGCAAATTCCCCTTGACTTTCATTAATGAGTTTGATTCTGTTTTCTATAACGTCATAGCTGCTCATTTTTTTATCTGTTGACTTTTTTTCTTTTCTTCCGACTCCGTTATCTTCAACGATAAATATGACTTGTCTGTCTTTGATTTGGACGGTAAAATGGAGAATTCCACCACTTTTTTTGTGAAAAAGACCATGTTTGAAGGAGTTCTCAAGGATGGGTTGCACCATTAAGGGGGGGATAGGGAAAGAAGAATCAAGAGCTTGGGGATCTATTTGAGAAATGATTTTGACTTTTTCAGAAAAACGCTCTTGCTCCATATCCAGATAATCAGACAAAAAACTTAGCTCTGTGGACAGAGAAATAAGGCTTTTATTGGAAAAGTTGAAAATTTGACGAATCAATCTAGACATTTTGGTCAAAATCTGAATAGATTTTTCTTTATTGGCTACCGTAATGTAATAAATAATGGTATTCATGGAGTTAAAAATGAAATGGGGATTCATTTGTAACTGAAGAACCGCACTTTTTAGCTTTTCTGACTCTTGTTCTTGGCTTTTTTTCAGTATGATTTGTTTCTTTTTATAACGAAACCAAAGGAATAAAATCATCACACTACTTGATGCGACTAATACTGTAAACCAAAGTGTTTGCCAAAAGGGTTTTTTTATAATAAAGTGAATATTAGCAGTATTGTAGTCAGATTGTCTTTTATCGTTTACTGATTTTGCGACTAATTGGTAATCTCCGGGTGATAAATTACTAAACAAAATTTGACCATCTTTGGCAAAATGCCAATCGTCTTTTTCTTTGAGCTTGTAAAAGATTAGGGGTTTGTTAAAGGGATCAAATGCGCCAATAGATTGAAATTTTACTTCTATGTTGTTTTGGCTATTTGAAAGGGTGTAGGAAGGGAAGATTAAAGTGTCTTTGTTGTTTATGCTAACAGATTCTACTTTAATTAATGGATTTATAGTCTTCTCATTTGTGGTACTAGGGAAGTATAAATACAATCCTTTTTTTGTTCCTAGAAATAAGGTGTCATTGTTATTCCAAAAGGATACAATTGGAAACTTGATGGCTGTACTGATGCGGTGGGGTTGTATGAACTTTTTGGTTACTTTGTCAAAGTAATAGACAGTATTAAAGCTAGTAAACCATACTTTTTCGGGATCATTGCAATCAATCCTATCTATTTTTTTTTTCTTGTTTTCAATGAAGAAAGGGTAATGTTGTATAGTATCATTGAAGTATTCAAATAAACCATCTGAAGCCGTAGATAGCCAAATATGGTGATCCGGTGACATACTAATCATTGTTATATGACTTTTTATTCCACTTATTTTCTCCGGCTGATGGAAAGTTTTGTCTTCAGAATATTCCCATTTTTGAATACCATCAATTCCACCAATCCAAATGGAAGATGATGAAGTGTCTTTGAATAGAGAAGTGACTCTGGTAGAGGTTAGGGATTTAAATGAATGGGTCTTTGAATCGTATAATTTAAGGAATAAATAGCCACCGGATAGGTAATTTTTATTGGGTAATGGAATGAAAAATTTTCCAAAAAAAGGTAGTTTTTTAACAAACTTTAAGCTGTTTGTGGTATTATTGTAATAATACTTGAGAGCATAATTTGATGCAGTGGTTAAGTATATTGACTGACCATCTATGAAAAAATCACGAATTCTAGTGTTTAAATTTACTCTGAATCCGGGAGTTAGGGATTGGGGGGTCAATAATTGTAAAGAGTTTCCTGCCGCTACCACATATAATCCATTTTTGATTTTTTGAATCTTTTGAATTCTGGAAGAAGAAAGTAAGCGATGGTTTGGATAATTACTCAGAAGAAGGGGGGGGAAGTAGAAAATTCCATTTCCATTAGTCCCTATCCAATATCCTCCTTCCCTATCTTCTAGCATGCTAAAGATGTCTTGATCTTTTAGCTGATTTTGCTGTTCAAGTTTGTGAGTATTTAGGTTCATCTTTAGTGAACCATTTTTTGTTAAAAACCACACAATACTATCCTTTAAATACCAATTGTTGATGATAGTTGAAGGGGGAAAAGGTATTTTTATTCTTTGCTTATTCTTTGTGGTTAAAAAAGAGATTTCTTTGTCGTTAAAAGAAAGGAAGGTTTTGTCATTATTGTAGATAAAATGCGAAAGAGCTTGCAGGTCTATATTTCTTCTTGAAAAGGGAGATAAGTATTGAGTGATCTTTACATTAGAACTTTTATCAAGAATAAAATCTTGCTGATTAAGGCAAAAGCTAATCGAAAAACATGAGTGAGCTATCGTATGTATAGTAGTTGCTTTACTCTTAAAACTTTCAAACTCTTGGACAAAGAATAAATCTTTATTTCTATTTTTGGATAGGACAAGAAGCCTATTCTTTTGTAATTTGAAGTTCTGTACTAAGAGTGTGTCAAAAAAAGAGTTAGGATTAAATGCTTTGATAGAATCTTGTACTTTAGTATAGTAGCATAATTTCCCCGTTAACGTCGTAAACCATAGCGTCCCTTCATGATCTTTCTTTAGATTTAAGATTTCAATGTCTTTTATCTCCGAAGCGATAGGTATCCTCTCAAACCCCTCCCCATCATACCGATAGAGCCCGCTATCCGTCCCAAACCAAATATAGCCCAAGGAGTCCTGAACGATATCGCCGTAAGTGGTCGAAAATGGGAGATCTATTTCGGGTTCGTAGTGGATAAAAGTAGGCGTTTGTCCGGAGAGATAGCCGGAAGCAATAAAAAAAAGAATAGTAAAATACAAAAGCCTAGCCTGCATGAAGGTTCTGTTTGGTTTGGATGAATCTCCTTCGCTTTTTCGTAACTGTTTAGGTCTTCCTATTTTAAGACAAAAAATAGGCCTTTTTGTGTATGTTGACGTAGGGACGCACGGCCGTGCGTCCCTACGTGAAAAAACTTTAGCAAAAACAGACGCCAAAAGGCGCATTTTTTGACCAAAATAGTAGATACCTAAACAGTTACGATTTTTCAAAGATAGGGCTTTTGTGGCATTTGTTTGCTATCTAAAATGATAAATGCCACATCAGAGTCTGATGTGGCATCATGATACTTGAATTGAGTATAATATCTAAAGGAAGTCACGTTTTACACATTCTTTTCGTCTGTGCACTGCGAATATCACCTAAACTAAGCTGTGTAACAATGTAAATGTAACCGCCAACGTTGTTTTGGTCATGAACGGCGTATTTGGTGTATCAAAGGTCATCGTTGTTCAATTGCTTTGAGTAAGGTTTCCTTGTATTGTGGTGACACATTCAGCGTTGTGTTGTTTTGAAGGGTCACTTGTGGGCTTTTTCCTTTAGAATATTTAGCTATTTTGTAGATATTGACGGCATAAGACCGGTGTATTCGGATGATGCCTGTACGTGTAAGGTTGGGTTCATAATCCCCAAGGTTTTTGGATGCAGTTTGTTGCTCTCCGTTGGTGAAATGGAATATGGTGTATCTGCCTTCTGCTTGGCAGTAAAGAATATCATCCGTATTGCATAGCAAAAAGCCCGTCATCGTTGGGATTTTGATGATATTGTTTTCGTGAAAGTCTGATTGTCTTCTTTTGCGTTCTTGGGCTTTATTGACGGCAGCGATTAATTCTTTTTCGATGATCGGTTTTAGCAGATAGTCGCAAGCATCGGCTCGAATGGCCTTGATGGCGTATTGGTCGTGGGCTGTCGTAAAAATCACAGAAAAATCAGGAGCCGGAATATAGTCCCAGAGCTCAAAGCCATTTCCATCTCGCAAAACAATGTCTAAAAAGACAATGTCCGGTTTTTGGTTGACAATTAGGGGAATAGATTCTTTGATGGTCTCCGCTTCCGCTAAAACTTCAACTTCCGGGCAATAGGTCTTTAGCATGTATTTCAATACCTCCCTATTTTTTAGCTCATCTTCAATTATAATTGATGTCATCTCTAGCTGGTCTTCGTTCAGGTATAGAACGAAATAAATAGGGGATGTGTCTATTCTTAAGACAAAAAATTTTTTTTTTGATGGTGGCTCAGATGGGGCACAAGTATCTTCGGTCTAAAAAGTGGAAAACTACTTAACACGAGTCTTTTGGGCTAAGAAAATCTCAAAAGCACAGATGCTAAGCAGGTACATAAAACCTCCTGAGCACAGACATGCATTTTTTCTCGTTAAAAAAATCTAATTTTAGACACAAATACATAAAAAAAACGTTATTTTGCCGTGCTTTTTACGAAAAATGTAACTACTCAGCACGATTTATCTTGGCTAAAAAAGTTTATTTTCTGTTGGATTCTGTCTGTTTTGGGGAGATGGCGTTGCTATTTAGAAAAAATAGTCTCCATACATTAGAAAAATGAGCCCTTTTTATGTCCAAGATTTCTTGGCTATTAGTTATCAAAAAATCATTCCATGCGAGCTTTTTTTATCATTGTGTTTTCTTTGTTTCTGACTCAAAGTGTAGGAGCGCAGGGGGTACGATTTGTACACGGAACATTAGAAGAAATCCTGTCTTTGGCACAGAAAGAAGATAAGTTGGTTTTTATTGATGCCTACACAGATTGGTGTGGGCCATGTCGAGTTATGACTAATACTGTTTTTCCGAAAGGAGAAGTCGGCGCCTTCTTTAATGAGCACTTTATATCTACTAAGATAAATATGGAAAAAGGGGAAGGTCCTGAGATTGGTTTGAAATACAATGTCCGTTCTTATCCTAGCCTACTATTTATTGATTCGGAAGGAACCTTGGTGCATAAGGTGGCCGGTTACCTTTCGGCTAAAAAACTCATTGAACAAGGTAAGGTAGCATTGAACCCTACGCTAAGTTTGAAGGCGATGGAAGAACGTTATCTTGTTGGTGATCGAAATCCGGAGTTCTTACTAAAGTATTTGGATTTGAGATATAAGATGGGCGATAATTCTCATGAGCCGGTTGCTGAAGAGTACCTAAAAACTCAAAAAGATTGGTCTAAACCCGGCGTCCTAAATGCCATCTTTAAGTATGTGGTGGATGCAGATTCAAAGATGTTCCAATATATGACGGAGCACAAGGATTTGTTTTATCGCAAGTTTGGAGCATCTAAAGTGGGGCAAAAAATTCAATCTATCCTGAACAAAAAAATAGAAGATAAAACCATCAGCTTAGCACAGCTTCAGGACATCTACCGGAAGGCCTACGCCGGGCCGAATTGCGAGAAAGAAGCTTCCAAAGTAAGAATGACCTACTATCGTCGTCGCGGCAACCGTAAAGCTTTTGCGCAAGCTGCACTGGATCATTACAAAAAATATCCGTGTAAAAATGCAGCAGAGTTGAATGATATTGGAGCCACTTTTTATGATGTTATTAGTAAGCGAAAGTATCTGAAAAAGGCTACTAAGTTAGTGAAGCAATCCATTAAATTAGATAATAATCCTGAAAATAACTTGACGCTTGCGCAACTCTACTTTAAACTAGGAAAAAGGAGAAAAGCGCGGAAAGCCGCTTTAACATCTATTGCGCTGGCAAAGGCAATGGACGAGGATTATGATGATGCGGATGAGTTATTAAAGGAGATTGAACGGTAGTTACGCTTTTACCAAGTCTTTTGATTCAATAACCAAAATAATGGATGTCTTAGCAGTTCCAAATAATCAAAAAAGACCCTGTTGCCGCTCATACCGTTTTTTGTTTGCTCACTTGCTTGCGCCAAATAATGCCTGCTATGCCTAGAATAATCATGGCGATGGCTATCAATTGGGCTTGCGTAAAGTGAAACCCAAAATATTCATACTTGATGTTCACCCGGATTTTTTCGATAAAGAAACGTTCCAAGCCATCCAATATCATAAATAAAAAGAAAAGGACTCCGGCGGTCTTTATCCGCTTCCTTAGTGCCCACAAAATGCCAAAGATGAGTATAGATAGCATAATTTCATACAAGGGCGTAGGAAAAACTCCGGTGGTCAACTCCGTGCAGTAGTGCCACGTACACCCGGGAATCGGTGCCCCTTCTCCGGCAACATTGTGTGGATAGGTCTGTGCCCACAAGAAATCCGGCAGCCAGCCCGGCTTAGTGAAGGCATACTCCACTCCATCTCGTACACCTTTTACCGGAATTCCCCAATCTCCATCTCCTGAAAACTGGCAGCCCAAACGCCCCGTGCCATAGCCCAATATCAAAGCCGGTGCCACCGCATCCATTGCATGAAGAATAGAAATCCCTTTAAAATTTTTACGTAAGTACCAGACCACCGCAATATATCCAAAAATTAATCCGCCGTAAATAGCCAAGCCACTACCGGATAAGAATACCCCAATCGGGTCTTTGTAAAAAGCATCCAAATGCTCTAAAATATCAAAAATCTTAGACCCTAGAATACCGGAAAAGGCGGCTATCATGGCGATTTCGGTGATTTTGTCATGGGGATATACATTTACCTTGGTCTTTTTGGGGGGATCCAATTTGTGCTTTTGTCCCGTCCAAAAACGCCAATAGCCAAAGGCTGCTGCTAGTATTAATCCCAGTACAATATTGCCTTTCATCGAGAAAATAGCCCCGGCCGGATCCATTTGGAACTCTCCTAGATGAGTATAGGCATACGGTACTTTCATGCCAATGACTAGACCCATAATGGCATTGCCTAAAATCTCACCGGGCGTAGCCGGCTCGCCCTCGACTTCTATGATAGGATATGGTTTGAAAATACCTTCATCGGCCTTACGTTTCAGCTCTACTTTAAAAAGATAGGCCAGTACGCCTACACCGGCAGCTAGAAAAAATC
>JALVCY010000633.1 GCA_027009605.1 Saprospiraceae bacterium | reverse complement strand
CTATCGGTATTACAAGGTTATGCCTGATTTAAGTTTTAGAGACTCTGTGCATTACGCTTTCGCAAAATTGACATCTGGCAATTTAAAGGAATTTCGGGAAGCAACGCCCTATTTGGACACGTTTACGACAGGGGCGGCCTTTGCGGCGATGTGGTTGATGGCGAATAAGAAGCTTGAAAATTGGCCGGTTTGGATTGCTGTCAACTTGGTTTCTGTTCCCTTGTATTTTGTCAAAGGCTTTGGGTTTACCGGTCTTCAATATTTTATCTTCCTAATTTTGGCCATCTTAGGCTATCGAGAATGGACGCAATTGATGAAGTCAAAGTGAGTGGTGAGTGGTGAGAAAGTTGAAGAAGTTGATTCGCTTCGCTAGTTTATTCACTTGTCCTTCGGACTTCGTTAGTTGATTCGCTTCGCTAGTTGATGGAGTTGAAGGTTGCTAAGTAAGAAAATAAATCTGCGGGAATCTGCGAAAAAAAGTGGTGAGTGGTGAGTGGTGAGTTATGAGTAGTGAGTAGTGAGTAGTGAGTAGTGAGTAGTGAGTTATGAGAGTGGGAAAGTCGAAATCTGCGGAAATCTGCGGGAATTAAATCTGCGTGAATCTGCGGGAAAAAAAGCGGTGAGTAGTGAGAGATGAGTGGTGAGTTGGCAAGAAAGAAAAAAATCTGCGGGAAAAATCTGCGGAAATCTGCGGAAATTAAATCTGCGGGAAAAACAATCTACGAAAAGGAATCTACACAAGTCTTCAAAAAAGCTAAAAAACAAATAACTTCACCAACACCCCAATAACAACCAAAACCAATAACCGATAAGCCCAGACATTTGCGGAAGCATACTTGCTCCCAAAATAGCCACCGGCCCAACCACCGGCTCCTTGCCCAATTGCGACCAACCCGCCTATTCTCCAATCCACCATCCCCTTCCAAGCAAATACGGCCAAAGCAACAGTAGTCAATACAGCCACCACAAAAATCTTTAAAGCATTGGATTCCATCAACTCAAACTTGGCTCCGAGAACCATCGCCGCCAAAAAGAAAACACCCATACCCATCTGGATAAAACCGGAATAAATGCCCAAAAGGAAGAAAAAAGGAATCACCAACCAATAATTGGGTGGCTTCGCTTCTGTCTTGGGTCGAATCCACCGCGACGGCTTCAACAACACCACAAAAAACATCACCACCATCAATCCCTTAAATACAATTAAAAATTGATGATTGCTCACTACTGTCGCCAAATATATTCCGCCCATAGCCCCCAAGAGTAGCGGCCATAAATAGGGCAGCCCCTTGCGGATATTCAATTTTCCATGTCTATGGAAGGTGTAAGTACCGATGTACGTTTGCGCAAGCACGCCCACTCGATTAGTGGCATTAGCGATATTACCCGGGAGGCCTAATAATTCGGTCATGATACTTAGTGTAATGATCGAGCCGCTACCCGCCAGCATATTGATAACACCGGCCACAAACCCACCCAAGATAGCCAATAAATAAATCACCGCTTCTCCGACTTGATGGTCTGGCAGAGCTCAATGAGGACTGAATTAGCCGACTTAGGGTGGATAAAACAAACCAACTTATTGTCTGCTCCCCGCTTAGGTTGATCATTTAGAATACGAAAACCTTCGTCACGTAATCGTTCCATTTCAGCATAGATGTCTTCGACTTCAAAAGCGATATGATGCATGCCTTCCCCCCTTTTTTCGATGTGCTTGTGGATGGCACTTTTAGCGGAAGTCGGTAGCAGCAATTCGATTTTGCTTTCGCCTACTTGAAAAAAAGAAGTGATGACACTTTCGCTTTGGACTTCTTCCATTTTGTATGGAGGAGTCCCGAGCAGTTTTTCATAAAGCTCATTGGCTGTATCTAGGTCTTTGACGGCAATTCCGATATGTTCTATTTTCATTATTTTGGTCTTTGCCCTACAGAACGATATTGTGGGACAATGGTTTTTGTGACCCAATAGTTACTTGTAACTATTTAGATACCCACTATTTTGGTCAAAAAATGCCCTTTTTGCGCCTGTTTTTGCTAAAATTTTCTCACGTAGGGACGCACGGCCGTGCGTCCCTACGTCAACATACACAAAAATGCCTATTTTTTGCCTTAAAATAGGAGCACCTAAACAGTTACAGTTACTTTTTTTGTATGTTTGTCGCAAATGAACCAAAAAACAATGGCGCAGCCCAAAAAAGTACTAATTATTCGTTTTAGTTCCATCGGAGACATTGTCCTGACCACTCCGGTCATCCGGATGGTGCGAGCACAATGGGATGCAGAAGTTCATTATTTGACAAAAGCGGCTTTTGCTGACATCCTGAAGGCCAATCCCTATGTCCAAAAGGTCTTCTCCTTACGGAAAAACTTGTCAGAGATCACACCGGTATTGAAGGCAGAAAAATATGATTTAATCATTGATTTGCATAAAAATTTGCGGTCATTTTTGGTCAAACTAGGCCTAAAACGCCCTGCTGTCTCCTTTGATAAGCTCAATCGGGAAAAATTCTACTTGACAAAATTCAAGCTGAATCGCTTGCCGGATATTCATATTGTCGATAGATATTTGGCGACGGTCACTCCTTTTGGCATCCAAAATGACGGCAAAGGTTTAGATTTTTTCATTCCTTCCGGCAAAGGTTTTTCTGAAAAGGATTTAAAGACTTTTTTTCCTGATTTTAGTGCCGAATCATCCAATTTGTTGGCTATTGCCGTAGGAGCCGCACTAGAAACCAAGCGAATCCCCCTGAAAAAGCTAATTGCCGTCGCTCAGCAGTGGCCGGGGCCGGTAGCCTTACTCGGCGGGCCGGCAGAGCAAGAAGATGGCGCCCATATTTTTGCGCAAGCGCATCGCCAAGATGTGGTTAATTTTTGCGGAAGCACCTCCTTATTTGAGTCGGCAGCGATTATTTCCTTTGCTCAAATTGTATTGACTCCGGATACCGGTATGATGCATATCGCCGCCGCATTGGGCACGCCTACAGTATCGGTTTGGGGCAATACGGTTCCGGAATTTGGGATGACCCCTTATCCGGCGTCTCCCAAACACAAAATCCTGGAAATTAAGCCACTCAAATGCCGCCCTTGCTCCAAAATCGGGTATCATCAGTGCCCAAAAGGACATTTTCAATGCATGCTGGACATCTCTTCAGAGCATATACTTAACACCTTATTGGATGAATAATCGCCTGTTTTTCATCCTTAATCCCGTTGCCGGAAATGGACGTGCCATCAAGCTATGGCCGGAGATAGCCGCCGGCCTGAAGGCGAAGGGAATTTCATTTGATTTTGCAAAAACCGGGCACAAAGGCCATGCGATGGCTATCGCCAAAGAAGTCGCCCATAAAGGCTATAAGTGTTTTATCTCTGTGGGTGGTGATGGGACTTTTCACGAGATGATTAATGGGTTGATGTCGGCTAATTTAGCTCGTCCACCCCGTGTTTTTATTTTACCGGTTGGCACGGGCAATGACTTCGTACGGGAGCATCGCATTCCCCAATGGGGAGCCGCTTGGCTGCAAATGCTCCTGAATTTTCAAACTAAAAGCCACAATGTCGGACAGTTGGATTACTATTCCGGCGCCCAAAAATTAAACCGGTATTTTGTCAATGTAGCCGGCCTGTTTTACGATGGATATATCGTGCGGGCAACTACCGTCCAAAAAAAATCAGTGAGCTCTTCTTTTCAATACTTGCTTCTCATCCTGAAATATCTATTTCGATACCGCCCACCCACCGGGAGAATACGTTGGCCGGAAGGAGAACTACATGGAGCGTTTTACACGGCAAATATTGGTATTTGCCGGTACTCGGGTGGAGGGATGCGTTTTGTCCCGCATGCTCACCCTTTCGGGAAACAATTTGCGGTAACCGTTGCGCGCAAGATGCATCCCATTCGGGTTTTGCTTTCAACGCCTTATTTTTATAATGGGAAAGTCGCTCAGCATGCCAAAATATCCTGCTTTGAAACCAATCAGCTTTCTATTGAGCCTTTAGGCGATGAAGAAATTTTGGTCGAAGCAGACGGGGAGTTTTTGGGGCAAGCACCTTGTACTTTTTCTTTGATTCGAGATGGATTTCTGTTGGTTAGTTCCTGAAATTGAATAGCGGGGTGGGGGAGCTTAATCTCGTGGTTGAAATTGACTCGCTCGCAGGCTTCGTTAGTTGAAGGAGATTAGGTTTTGCATCAAAAGCATTCATACGGAGCTGTCTCTTTGCATCAATATAAAATAATACGTATATTTGGTGTTAGCAAACATGATTTATGTGATACTCCGGAAAGGAGGAGAAAAATTAGAAGTAAAGTGTAAGTTTTATTGTGTAGGTTTTGATGATTACTTCTATCCAAGATGATTTTTTTTTTCACCGGAGTTCTATACTTAGTTTTGAATCTATAAAATGGAGAATCGTACAAAAATATATACCATATTGATGAGTGAACCTAGTGAAGCCCTTTCAGAGAAATCAATAGCTGATTTGAGTGAAATCGCTGACGAGCCCCGTGGGCAAAGTAGATACTATGCTAGAGCGATTTTGTCTTCTCAAGGCTATTATTACCCGCCGGTTATTACTTCGCCAATTGATTTGCAATCTTTTGGAAACTCGAATAATAAAACTGAAGAAGCTGAAAATCAAAAGAAGCTAGTTGATTCGCTTGTCCTACGGACTTCGCTAGTTGAAAAAGTTGATGGCACTAGACTATTAGGCTCGGAGCTTGCGGTGAATCGAATGGCTATCGGTGGGTGAGTTGGACTTTGCGGATTAGATGTTAGACATAGACAGGTGACTGATTACAATGTAACCTTTGATTGGAAGGAGTTTCCGGTCGATGGAGACATCGTTATTGAGATTACGAATCAGCAAGGTGGTCTAATCCAAGTGTTAAAACCATCAGAAGGCCAGACCAAGATGGAATGGACGACCGAATTAGTTAGTGGTAGTATATGCTATTATCGACTGTTGATTGATGGTCAAGAAGTTGACCATGGGCAGATAATAATTAATAAATAGACTTTTTGAATCGGGAGATGCTCTTTTGATAGAGCATCTCCTCTTAAAACTACAAAGATGAAAAAATGGATGATATTTAGTTTTATGCTATTTGGGCTATCTGGATTTGGGCAGTTTGGTTTTGTGAAGGGCTTTTCTTCGTTAGAAGAAGATGGTATCGCATGGTATCGAGATGTGTTGATAGATAATGATACGATTGTTTTGTATGCTTCGGCAAGAGACTCTGTGTCAAACCAATGGGGGATAAAATTTATTCAACTGGACAGTTTTGGGAATGTGCTGAGTGAAGTGTTACATGTTGATACGGTTAACGCCCTTGTAAGTCAGGAATTTCGAAAGAAGATAATAACCACAGATGATGGAGGGTATGCCATTATAGGCTCTGCTGGTTTACCAACCTTATACCTGCTAAAAGTTAATCACGACCTAAGTTTAGATTTTCTACAAAAATATGTAGCAGAAGATAGTGCAACCTTGTTAAATGCATCGCTTATTGAAGTCAATGATGGGTTTTTATTGCTTGGAGATCAACGTATAGATTCAATGAATCACGAAATCTTTGTGATGAAGACTGACGCACAAGGCAATGATGTCTGGCGAAAAATATATGATGCGGGGCCCAACATGCAATCAAATCCTTTCGAGATTCACGCCTTGGATGAGAATACTTTTGTAATTGGGGCGATTCATACTAAGTCTAAAAACCCTGGATCTGGCGTAATTGGTACATGGAACAGAAGTTACATGCTCTGCATAGATAGTTTAGGGAATGTGAAGTGGGATTGGGAGAGTGATGATGCACCGGAACACAGTTGGATACTTGATTTTGAGTTATTAGCGGATAGTAGCTGGATTTGTATGTCAGGGACATGGGAAGAAAACCCGTTGCATGGTTCCTATGCTACAAGACCAATGATTTTGCGTATGGATAAAAATTTTAATGTAATGTGGCAAAAGATATTTGATGTGCCTTGGGGGGGGATTCAGCTTCTTTCAGATTTGGAACGCCTACCCGATAGCAACTATTTAGTGTCGGGGTATTTTTATGATTGGGACGCACAGAAATATAAGGGTGTTCATTATAAGTTTGCAGCGAATGGCGATAGTTTGTGGATGCGTTTGGATACGGTTTTTTCGGGTGATTCTGATACCCACATAAAGGGGACGGATATATTATCGTCAGGAAGTATAATATCGGTAGGATATGCTGACAAAACGGATGGAACCTATGGCTTTGTAATGAAACTAAGCCCCGATGGCTGCATAGATACGGTAAACTGCTGGCCGGTAGCGGATTCTGAGCCTTTTGCGCAAGCGGAAGAAGTGTCCGTCTATCCCAATCCTTTTAGCGATTATCTGACAGTCAATATTCCCGATTACCCACAAAATGCCTATATTTACTTCTATGATGTAATGGGACGCTTTTTGCGCAAGCAGCGGGTGTGGCATGGGGTGAATGAGTTGGATGTAGGGGCTTTTCCGGAAGGGATGATTTTTTATGAAGTGCGGGATGATGGGGTTTTGATGGGGCGGGGAAAGTTGGTGGGGGGAAGTTGAGGAGTTGAGAAAGTTGATTCGCTTTGCTAGTTGATTCGCTTGTCCTACGGACTTCGCTAGTTGAAAAAGTTGATGGCACTAGACTGTTAGGCTCGGAGCTTGCGGTGAATCGAATGGCTATCGGTGGGTGAGTTGGACTTTGCGGATTAGATGTTAGGCATAGACAGGTGACTGATTACAATGTAACCTTTGATTGGAAGGAGTTCGCGGTCGATGGAGACATCGTTATTGAGATTACGAATCAGCAAGGTGGTCTAATCCAAGTGTTAAAACCATCAGAAGGCCAGACCAAGATGGAATGGACGACCGAATTAGTTAGTGGTAGTATATGTTATTATCGACTGTTGATTGATGACGTAGAAGTGGATAGCGGCCAAATAGTACTTAACAAGTAACAGTTTCTATTGAGCATCTTATCCTTGATAAGGTGCTCAATAAAAAAAAATAACTGTTTAGGTATCCACTATTTTGGTCAAAAAATGCCCTTTTTGCCTTAAAATAGGAGCACCAAAACAGTTACAAAAAAAAAGAATGAAA
>JALVCY010000632.1 GCA_027009605.1 Saprospiraceae bacterium | reverse complement strand
TAGTGAATGTTCTAATCTTCAGTGCGTGATTCTTGGCTCACCTGCCGATTCCAACCGGTACTGCGCTGCGCATCGAGCATAGCGATTCATTTGTGGCTTTGGGCTTATTTTTTCTTTTTGGGCAGCTTCTGTATCAACTTCACATTGGCAAAGATTGGACTAGCTGTGACTTCCTTATCGCCTTTTTCCACATAAAAGATGAAGGTACTATTTTGGCCGATTACTTTTACACTTTTCTGTGTGCCATCTTGGAAGACCAATTGGTGGGTTAATTCAAAAGTATTATTAGCTATTCGCTCCCTAACCTTACCGGCCGACCCCAACGAAAGCCCAATAAACATACTAAACAATAAAAAGGCCACCAACCGGACAACACTATCAAAGTCCGTTTTTTTTGCATATATCGCATCATATTTATCCATATCATACATCTTCCGATACCACGCAAATCTCTTTTGCCATTGGTGTAATTTAGGAATCAAGTGAATCATAGAATAAGTAAGCGCCCCCAAGAATACAACTAAAAATATAAAAGATTTTGCATTTCTTGTCAAGATATTAATCGGAGAAATCAATACATCCAGAATGGACGCATAATTCAATATATTAATGCCTAGGAAATTATAGTAAATCACTTCAGTCGTCAAACCCAAGACAATCAAATAAATATAGCCTAGGGACAGGTATTCTTGTATGGTTGGTTTCTTGTTGCTCATTTTCACACTTTAGCTAGTGCCAAATATACAAAAAACTCCAGCAATTATCTCTATCTTTGTATTTGCTCAACACAAACGGCACATGAAATTCATCTACACCAAATCCAATATCATCCGCGGGGGACTCATTTACACCTTAGGAGATACCATTGCCGCTTGGATTGGTGATGATTTTAGTTGGATTCGAATGTTGGGGATAATGGTTATTGGTGCCACCTTGTATGCTTGGGAAATCCCTAATTATTTCCGATGGCTTGACCGCAAAGTACAGAATACGGGGACGTTTCTATCATCCATCAAACGGGCATCTATGGCAATGTTGTATTTCAACCCCTTGTGGATTGCGCGGCATATTTTATTTATCAAATTATTTTCGGGACAAACACAGGAGATTGGATGGAATCTTATTTCTATCGGAGCGATGTCTTTCCTAGTCAATATCCCCATCTCACTCGGCGCTAACTACTTGATACAGAACAAAATACCACTCAAACATCGCTTTTTGGCTAGTGCTATTTTTTCCGGATTGATGGCTATTTATTACTCGCTAAGTGCGCATTGGTTTGGGTGATTATGGGGTTAAAGGTCAAGGATTAAAGGTTAAGGGATTTCAAAAATTTTAGTTGGATTCTCCGAAGGGCATCATCCCAAATTAAAACCAATACAACTTAGAATTTTTTTTCAGAAAGAGCCAATAGCTCCCATAAGCACGGGGTCTTATGAATGCCACAAATTAAAAAACTTATTCACTCTTCTCTCAATCCACTTCCAGCTTCAAAACCCGAGTCTTCCGGGCACGGGTCTCTTTGCAGAGTGTTGGATTATCGTGGAGTGTCTATTCTGAAAATCAAGTTGCTTTTGACTTTCGTCACGGATGTGTTTTCGTGTTTTTCGTGACTTTCGTGGTAAAAAATACAACTTTGCGTCTTTACCCAACACCCTATACCTTTGCCCGATGAAATTTTGGGAAGAAATAGATAAAGAACTCACCAATAACCACCGGGT
>JALVCY010000631.1 GCA_027009605.1 Saprospiraceae bacterium | reverse complement strand
AGTCATCCCTAAGAAGTGGGGAGTTAAGGTAAACAGAATAAAATTTTGTTCATTGCTCTAATTTTTAGCAAAGTGACCTTCTCACAATGGACTAAACTACAACTCGCCCGCATCCTGTGGTAGCTAAACTCCCATTATCAAATCCCATCGCCCACACATCTGTGGACTCGTGCACAAAGATACCTGTTACCGGGGAGATGGCCAAATCATCGGACGGGTTTTCGTCGGATGGGATTTTTTGGAAGCGGTAGTGGGCTAGGGAATTTTAAACTATCTTTTTGAAAAATATTCTACCAACTCTCTTGTGGCATTTACAATTATACTCCCAAGGTTGTTTTTATAGGTTAAATCAATTATTCTTCTTATATCAGAATGCCTATCTCTTAAACCTAAATAAATCATCGTAATATGCGCATCTGAATGCAAATTATGACTACGCTCCAAAATATTGAGATTTGGATTATCTAATTCCCATTTAAAAAACATTTCTTTATAAAAATCATAAATAGATTTATCCGACTTAAAATTGTCAATAAACTTCCATCCTACTTTATCCATATACAGCTTATGCCTTTCGACCACCCACTCTACATCTTGGATTCCATATATTTCGTAAGAAAAATATGAATACACACCTTTAAAGTTATTCTCTTTTACTTTATCGAAATCATGTATCCCAAAATATCTTGCAAGTCTAGTATCCGCACCAAAGATACCATTAGTTAAGATTGGATTCGTAATGATAGAATTAATACTTGACTTTATTGGCTTTATTTGCACATGAAAATAGGGCTGATATGTAAAGTACGCTCCTCTTGTAGTCTCCGCATAGAAAGGGACTTCGACTTTATCGTTTCTAAAAATCAATTCATCTTCATCTCTCTTTTCGAGAACAAACATCTTTTCCTCATAGTAGCTTAAAAGCTTATCACAAATCAAATTAAGAATTCTTATTATTTCACGTGTTCTCATCACTATCGTTTAAATAATCTCAACCAAGTTTTAATTTTCTTCTTTCCTTTAACACTTCCAAACAAATGAACCGTTTTAATCTTGTTTGGTGAAAATGCAACACCGTCAGTAAGGCCAAGTTTACTAAGTTTACTCTGTTTACCTCTTGGAGTAATACTTAAAATTTTCCCATCCTCCAAATCACTATAAAAATCTAATTGATTGACCGTAGAAGCACTTTCATAGCTTGCAACCCAATCTTTATTTTTTGTGCTGTATTTGGCTTCAATAGTGTGGAGTCCGTCAACATCCAAAACAACTTGATCCGGAATTGTTGTGTAAAAACCATCACTTGTTTCTATGTCAAAAGTAACTTCCCTAGCACTTTTATTAACATCTATTGCAAACCCAAGTGAAATACCTTCTGAAAGAATTTCAAAAAGAATATCTTTTCCAAATTCTTTTGCGGCTGTCCTTATCGTTGATGCTAAGCCCTTACTAACTTTAACACCACTTTCTAATACTTCATCTTTTAAAGCCCCCTGAACATACTTTTCGACAATCTCCTTTGCGGCCTTCTCACTATGCCCCAGTTGCTTTACCGCTCTTACCCAATCATCGTATTCAGCTTGACCAAGAATCAACCTTGCACATAGATTATGCACCACAACCCCACAATCCCCCACCAAGAAATTATGCAAATCCCGAACTTCCAGATTATACACTTTCCGGCTGCCGGATAGCTTTTTCACGGAAGTGACGGTCGCTGC
>JALVCY010000630.1 GCA_027009605.1 Saprospiraceae bacterium | reverse complement strand
TAAATTGGACAAGCCGTCTAGGTTGGTCAGAGCCTCCGTGTACTGGATGTTTAAATCTCCTCCAATAGAAGTTACATTAGCCAATCCGTCAAGATTGGTAATTTGATTACTATAAGGAAATTCGCCAATAATAACATATCCCTCAATCTCCGTACACCCGGGATAATTAATCGGAAAACTATCAATCTGCCCTTGGGTGGTGAAGGTGATTCCGTTGGGCAGGCAGGATTGAGTATAGGCGACTTGCGTCCAAAAAACAAGCCCTAAAATACTAAAAAGAGTCGATATATTTTTCATTGGGTAAGGATTACTTAATGGTATTCACAAATTTAACACTTAAGTTACGGACAACCAATTACAAATTTTGATGATTGTAGATTTAAAAAATTACTTTTTGACAATAAAAACAACATAATTCTTTGATATTCAACATTTTAAGACTTTCTTAATTCTAAATTTGTAGAAAACAGCAGCAAAACACATCAAAAATCCAATCTTCCATAAATCATTTTTCCGCAAGGAGGTCTTATTTTCCTATGTGGAAAAGCCAAAAGCAATTTACAGTCCCCCCCACAATCAGCGAGCCTTAGCGAGCGTCTCGAATAGCGAAAATCAACTGTCTCAACAAGCGAGCCTTAGCGAGCGTCTCGACTCTCTCAACTCTCAACTCTCTCAACTTTCTCAACTTTCTCAACCAGCGAAGCGATTCAACTAACGAAGTCCGAATCCACGATAGTAATCGGGAAGTGAATCAACTAGCGCAGCGATTCAACTTCTTCAACTCTCTCATCAAAAAAACACCTAAATTTGCACAAAATCAACCCTTTACAATTGCACCAATAAAGCAATGCGACACCCCAAACACTATTTAATCCTACTCCTGCTCTTCCTTTTTTCCCGAAAGGGCGACATCCATATCCAACAAGCCCAATTGTCCCCTTCCGAAAAAGCCGTTATCTCCATGATTCCATACCAAAACGGTATCCTCTACGCCCAACGCTCCTTAGCCAAAAATAGCAAATGGGGCCTGTACTTTAGCGAATTCGGTCAAGACCATCTATCTTTTGCGAAAGCTAAAAGAATCAAAATCCTAGATAAATTGGCCGGTAGAAAGCACTTTGTCCCGGGAGACTACCGGGCCGAAACCAAAGAATTGTTTTTTACCACCGTCTCCAAAGTAGGTCACAAAAATGTACATCTAGCCATCGCCAAAGGCCGGCTCAATGACTTACAAATCACTGATATTCAATTACTTAACATCAACCAAAAGGATTTTAATTTTGCCCACCCCACACTCTATTCGGATGGGCGGCGTATGATTATTTCGTCTTCTTTGGATGGCAATATGAATTTGTACGAATACCAACAAGACAGCTTGGGGCAGTGGCAATTGGAGCGCCGAATCCTAGAGCTAGAAAGTGGATTCGATGAAATCCTACCCCACTTAATCAATGACAGCACGCTGATTTTTTCGTCCAATCGAGATGGCGGCAAAGGCAGTTTTGATTTGTATTTGGCGAAAGCCGAACGCCCTGATTTTTGGGGAGAGCCGATGAACCTTTCGGAATTGAATAGTCAGTATGATGAATTCAGCTACTTACCTTTAGATACGGCCAGCGGTTATTTTACTTCGGCAGATACTATTTTTGGGAGTACGGGATTTTACTATTTTGACCACAAACCCTAATCCCCGCTCTCAACCTTATCCCCCATCATCCGTTACTACATATATGGAAAATTTTAAACCAAAATATTTCTATTCGGTCATTAGTGTGGCGATTTCGCTGATGATGTTGGGGTTGTTTGGGATGATTATCATCCATGGGCGGGCTTTGGTGCAATACACCAAGGAAAAAGTGAATATCATCGTGGAAGTACGCAATGGAACCAGTCAGAAAGATATTCAGACCATTGTATCCACCATCAAAAGCCAACCCATCGTCAAAGAAAATAGCGTCCAATATGTCTCCAAAGACCAAGCATTGGAATTGATTTCGGAAGATTTTGGCTTGGAAGTCTCCTCCCTGGGGATGGCCAATCCACTGTACGATGTCATTGTCTTTAATGTCAAATCCGACCAACTCTCCGCACTCAACTTAATCCATCTCAAAAAACAACTCAAACAAAATCCACATATCGCCAACGTCATCTACGAAACGGAGCTCATCTCCAAAATCAACAAAAACATCACCAATGTCACCTATGTAGCTGCCGGAGCCAGTCTTTTGATGCTTTTTATTGCCATTATTTTGATTAATTACACGATACGGTTGGTGATTTATGGTGACCGCAAACTGATATACCATCAAGAGATGGTGGGTGCTTCTTGGCGTTTTATCCGTCGTCCGTATGTATTTCGGGCGATATTGAATGGGCTGTGGAGTGGTTTAATGGCCATTGGCATCTTGGTCGGCGTGCTGTATATGGCGAATAAAAGCATTCCGGATCTTGAATCTATCCAAGATTTTACTACCTTTGCAATCATGCTTGCAGGATTGGTCGTGCTGGGGGTCTTTATTTCCGGTATGGCGACTTACTTTGCAGTAAATAATTATCTTAAAAATGTGGCGTTATAGTCGCATCAAAATAATGTAACTACTCGATATTTGGAGATAAAAAGTTTTACCCCGGTAGCTTCGACTCGAGCAGTTAACTAAACCATATTCAGCAAAATCATGGCAAAGAAGAAGAAATATAAAGTGCCACAAACCAAAAAGACAGCTCCGGCCAAAGCCCCAAAGGTAGCCAAAGTGGCTCCTACCCCCAAAAGAACCAAGGCGACCGCCGCTAAAGCACCGGAAGCAACTTTTATTTTTGGCCGGATTAATTACATCTATATGTTGGCCGGTGCGGCTTGTTTGGCACTTGGACTTATCCTAATGAGTGGGGGGAAGATGCCCGATGCAGATACTTGGGATGACAGTATCATTTATAGCTTTCGCCGAATTACGCTTGCGCCAATGATTATGATTGTTGGCTTGATTTTGGAGATTGTAGCTATCTTTAAGCGCAAATAGGCACTTCCTGACTAAGAAAATCTAATTTATGACTTACCTATACGCAATAATTCTTGCAATTATTGAAGGGATTACCGAGTATTTGCCTGTTTCTTCGACCGGGCACATGATTATCGCCTCGTCTTTTATGAAGATTGCCGGAGATGATTTTACCAAGCTATTTACGATTGTGATTCAACTCGGCGCGATTCTGTCCGTAGTGGTGTTGTATTGGAAGCGCTTTTTTCAAAGTTGGGACTTTTACTTTAAGCTATTGGTGGCTTTTATTCCGGCGGTGGTCTTGGGGCTTTTGCTCAATGATATAATTGATGAGTTGCTGGAAAGCCCGGTGACTGTGGCCATTTCTTTGGTGATTGGCGGATTTATCTTGTTGAAGGTAGATGATTGGTTTAAATCCAATGAAGAATTAGACCCCGAAAACCCAACCGCACATACAGAGATTTCTTATTTGACGGCGCTAAAAATTGGTTTCTTCCAATGCTTGGCCATGATTCCCGGGACTTCTCGAAGTGGGGCGAGTATTGTAGGCGGGATGACGCAGGGGCTTACGCGAAAAGTAGCCGCTGAATTCTCCTTCTTTTTGGCGGTGCCTACGATGTTTGGAGCAACGACCAAAAAGTTATATGATTATTACAAGGCAGGATTTGAGTTGAGCAGTCAGCAAGTCAATTATTTGATTATCGGCAATATTTTGGCTTTTATCGTTGCCTTAATTGCCATCAAATCCTTTATCGACTACTTGAGCAAAAAGGGATTTAAGGTATTTGGATACTACCGGATTATTCTTGGCATTATCTTGTTGATTATCCATTTCTTCTTCTATCCGCTTAGTGTCTAAAATCCAAAGCGAGTATCTCAGCCTTCCTAAACCACAGAAGTCAAGCATCCAAGCAAAAAAATAAAGAACAAACCACCAACCAAGCCAAAGACCAAAAGCGCCACAGGCGCACCCCAAAGACAAAAGACAAAAAAAAAATGCCAAACACACCCATCCAACCATTGCCGAAAGGCGAAACCAAAACCAAAGAAGATTTTTTGGAAGGTGTCACCGTACTCATCAACAAACCCAAAACCTGGACTTCCTTTGATGTAGTCAACAAGATACGCTCTTCTCTAAAATATCGCCTAGGTATCAAAAAAATCAAGGTTGGACACGCCGGCACATTGGATCCTTTGGCTACCGGCCTACTAACTATTTGCATCGGGAGACATACCAAAAAAATCAATGAATTAACCGGATTGCCCAAAACCTATACCGGACAATTTTTCATCGGTGCCACCACGCCTTCCTACGACCTGGAAACCGAAGTCGATGCCACCTACCCTACTGACCACATCACAGAAGAACTTTTGGCGAAAGCCGTCGAAAAATTTCAAGGCAAAATCACTCAATTCCCGCCCATCTTCTCCGCTATCAAGCAGGATGGCAAACGACTTTACAAAATCGCCCGAGAAGGCGGCCAAGTAGAGATTAAATCCCGAGAAGTAGAAATCACGTCCTTCAAAATCCAAAACGTGCAACTCCCAACCATTGATTTTGTGGTAGATTGCAGCAAAGGGACCTATATCCGCTCTCTAGCCTATGACTTTGGCAAAGCGCTGGAATCCGGTGCTTACTTGGCAGAATTAACCCGCACAAAAGTCGGCCACTTCTCCTTAGACCAAGCTTGGGAACTGGATGACTTTATTACATCTTTGCCGGAAAAAGGTTGAGTGGTGAGTGGTGAGTAGTGAGCGGTGAGTGGTGAGCGGTGAGTGGTGAGTGGTGAGTGGTGAGTTGCCAAGAAAGAAATAAATCTGCGAATATCTGCGGGAAAAAATCTGCGGGAAACAAATTGTGAGCGGTGAGTAGTGAGTGGTGAGCGGTGAGCGGTGAGCGGTGAGAGATGAGTAGTGAGTAGTGAGTAGTGAGTAGTGAGTAGTGAGTTGCCAAGAAAGAAAAAAATCTGCGGGAATCTGCGGGAAAAGAATCTGCAAAAATCTGCGGGAAAAAATCTGCGAAAATCTGCGTGAAAACAATCTGCGGGGAAGCAAATCTATACTTTCAGCTCCCCCATCTCTACGCTGCGCTCCGAGCTTAGCGATCCGATAAACCAATCTCCCTGTTTCTTGGCATAAATGGCAGCCCGAAGAAGTCCCAGCAATAAAAGAACCGCCATTATCCATATCCACAGCTTACTCCCCTTTGGTCGGTGTACGGACTTTAAATAATCAATCTCCCGATGATCCACTTCTCGGAAGGACTCATTCATTTCCTTTTGGTGAGCTTCCCGTTCCATTTCTTTTAATATCTGAATGGCTCGTTCAACATTCTTGTCATCGACGTAAATGGTGGGCCCAAAATTCGGCAACGGAAAGAGACTGGAAGTCCCTGATTCACCTTCCACTGCCGGGATACCGGCTTCCAGCAAGATGTTTAGGACGACACTGGCTTCAGCGGTATTAGCACATCTGTAGATTAATTTCATAACATTGTAGGCGTATATGTTTACAAAAATACGTTTTTTTTTGATTGAATTTACCGGAATTTGTGCAAATAGCCACGCCCCTACTTCGGCGCACAAGAAGAGTCGGAAGGGTCAGCGGCATTAATTATGGGGCTAAACATATCCCCCATTTCCATCCCCCGATAAATAAACATCGCCGCCATTATCAACAATAAATAAGGAATATACTTCCGGGCTTGAAACCGGAATTTACGACCTGCCTGCTTGACAAAAATGGGTATCAACGTCATCATCGGGAAAGTTCCCAAACCAAAGAAAGCCATAAAAATCATTCCTTCAATAGGCCCTGCCGTCGTCAACGCCCCCGCTATCGCCAAATAAACCAAGCCACAAGGCAACAGTCCATTGGCCAAGCCAATCAAATAGGCACTTAAGAAAGGATTTTTTTGGTGACCCTTTTCGGAAGATTGATAAGCCCATTTCATGCCTTTACTGATGAGTTGGTTCACCTTGCGGTAAAAAGGAAGCGTCCCCAACCAGCCTTCTACATTAATGGAAAATAGAAAAACCACCACCAAAAAAGCCCCCATAAAAATGGAAAAATAGTTTTGGATACCGGTCAAATCCAAGCCTTTAGCCAAAAATCCAACCACCAAGCCTAACAAAACATAAGTCGTTGTCCGACCTAAATTATACAGCATCAACGACAAAAACGAAGAGACCTTCCGCTCCATAGAGATGGGTATCATTAGGGCAATCGGACTACACATCCCCGCACAATGCAGACTCCCGGTCAATCCAATTAATAAAGCAGCCCACCAAATCATGTTCGATTATTTTTTTTGCGCAAGCGACTACAAAAAGACAGATTCTTTGTACTGATATTTTTTGCCGGCACTCTCCCAATCTACTCTGACATCCCAAACGCCCTTGCGCAAGCCGTCAGTCGGTATCACCATCTTGGAATCCACCAATTTCAAGGGAATTACCTTGTCCAAATTATGGTCTGACGGCCTAAACAATACCACTTTGCCGGTCGCATCCGAGCCAAAATCAGATAGTTTTAGTACGATTTGCGAACCATCATATTTGACGGTCACTTTTTCCGCAAGGTGATTGGCATTGGTTTGAGCGTCAATTTCGCTTTGATAGTCCAACTCTTTTTGGTAGTAATTCGGAGAGACCAAATTCACATCATGCTGCCTAGACTTAAAGACTAGGCTCAGCATCAAAATCATAAAGCCTACATAAATAGCGGCCAATGATGTACCCCAGTTTAGTTTCATAATTGTTGATTTTTTGTATTTTTGTTAGCTTCAGCTAGACTTTTGTTCAATTTGCCTTCGGCGTTCAATCTGCCCTGCGGGCGTTCAAATTGTCCTTCGGACGTTCAAGTGCTTTCGTGTTTTTTCGTGTCTTTCGTGGTTAAACATCTTGGTGGTTGGTGCCGCTACACCGTTATACCGTTCAATTGCCTTCGGCGTTCAAATTGTCCTTCGGACGTTCAAGTGCTTTCGTGTTTTTTCGTGTCTTTCGTGGTTAAACATCTTAGTGGTTGATGCCGCTACACCGTTATACCGTTCAATTGCCTTCGGCGTTCAAATTGTCCTTCGGACGTTCAAGTGCTTTCGTGTTTTTTCGTGTCTTTCGTGGTTAAACATCTTAGTGGTTGGTGCCGCTACACCGTTATACC
>JALVCY010000629.1 GCA_027009605.1 Saprospiraceae bacterium | reverse complement strand
GTGATAGATTTGGTCTAAGGCTAGGGTATAGGACATCATGTTGCCGAAGGAAATTAGCGCATTCAGCTCATTGGACGGGGGATTTTTGATTCTATTGCCCATTTTCCAGTTGGGAATAATGGTCTCAAAAGCGGAATAATAGTTTTGCCGACAATTGCCTTCAATACCCATCAGCTCCTGCACATCATTAGTCGTGCTTATTTTTTGCCGTAAGGCTTGCATCGTAAGTATTTGATACTCAAGGTTTTTGCCACGATTGTGATAGTATTTTAGATTCTGAAGCATGTTATAGCTGGCGGCTTCGATGAGTGCCTGCGCAATGTGCAATCTCGTTTTGGGAGAAAGATAGGCTTGGGTTTGCATCACCTGCATTTTTCCCGCAAGGAGATATTCTTTAGGCTGGAAGGAGCCGGTATAATGCTCGTAATAATCAAAGAAATGTACCGGAATGCGCTGCTTACCCAAAAAATTAAATAAGGCGCTATTGGCATCAATACTCCCAAAAATATACAAGGCTTCAATGCCTTGAATCGGGATATATTTGGGGGGCTGTTCTCGTCCGTGTTCGTCCACCGGTATCAATTTGAAGGTGTTGTCCTTTCGGGAAATACGACCCGGATTAAAAAGGTAATAAGTTTTCATTTTGAGTATTTGAGTAGTTTATTCGGAATAACAAAAATCAAAGTAGGCGCATTTCTTACACGTGGATTTGTTGATGATTGCCGGCGGTTTAGCTTGTTTGATGATGGCTTCTATGGATTGCTCCCAAAGCGGAATATGGTCCCGGTCTTCATCGGTTAACCAAACTTCTTCCGTTATTCTTAATTTCGGATACTCCAAAATACCATGACTCACCTCAATCCCATTGCGCTCCAACACAAAAATATAATACTTCAACTGCGCCAGATGAGCCGACTCTTTGCGATTGGATTTTTTTATCTCCCGAATCACTTTTAACTTCGGGTCAAACCGGTCAATCTTAATCCGCTCAATCTCAATCTCTTGCCATTTATGTGCCCGCTGTGGATAAGCCGATTCTTCAATTAATTTGCCCTCCGCCACCAATTCGCTGGTGTGCTCCATCTGTATGTCATGCGCAAATAACCACAACTTGCGGTGGCATAGGTGGTAGTAGGCTATTTGGGTTCCGGTGGGCATGGGTGCAAAGATGATTCTAAACAAGAATTATTTCTACAAAAAAATATCATCTACTTTTTTTTTATTGCTAAAAAAAAGACCCTTTTCCTTTCCATATACTCCTTCATAAGTTCGGTAAACAAGTTTTTCTTCGTCATTTACGTAAATTTTTGATTGATAGATTTTATATAGTTTTTTACCTTGTTCAATAAGGTATATTGGCAAATCTACAGAGTTTTCAATTTTATATGCTTGCCAGTCCACATAGTTATGGAAATATAGGTTCGTTGGAAATTTAGTTAAAACAGTTATATTGTTATCAATATCCCGACTCTTCCATACATTGGTTTGTGCATCGTCTAACTCGCTTTGAGCTTTTGGAAGAATTATCCAATTATAGGCAAAACTCTTTTTGAGTTCAGCGGCATTGTTTTTAGCTCTTACACTAAAATTTTCTACATCCTGATAGACATTATTAATAAAATTAACAAAATCTTTAGCGGAATAAGACCTTAGTTCAAGCAATTCAATCGTTTTTTGTAGAGCCGGAACCATTTTCCATTGACGTTTTTCTAAAGAGCCATAAGGGGC
>JALVCY010000628.1 GCA_027009605.1 Saprospiraceae bacterium | reverse complement strand
TAAGTAGCCAAATCAAACTCTCCTAGTCTTATGACGCCGAAAATGACCAACTAGTTGATTATCATATATTTAGGAGTGTAAAAGGCTCGGCGCTGGCGCCCAGCTTACGCACACCATACCAATAATCTCGCTATCTCCTAAATAAAAACCCAAAATGCGCTGGTTAAGCCTTGTAGGCTTATACCCATCAAAAAGCAGGGTTTTAACCTGCGTAATCAGAAATGTTTTGTAACTTGCGTCCAGATTCCGTCATGGTTTCTTGAATATGAAGGTTAAAACCCTTCACTTTTGGACGTTACGGCCTACAAGGCCTGACGAGCGGGATGGTGCTAGCGGGGAAGGGTGGTGCCAGCGGGTAGATTACGGATGTTAATATGAAGAAGTACGTCCGAAAATCCATGCTTGATTTAGCGATACCAAAGGCAGAATTAAATAAACTTGATAAAAAGTATAAAGGATGAAATATTTATTTTTAATCAGTGTGCTCTTTTTTGGGGGCTGCCATAATAACGAATCAGAACCAAATTGTGGTGATGTTGAGTTAGTTTATTCTTATTATAATGGTCCTCCAATTCCATTATCCTATGGTCGTATATTTGTTCAATATATCTTTAGCTTAGCAAGCTTCGACAGCACTAGTAATTCTTTTGAATTTTATATTGAAGGCAGTGATGAGCCACTTGCAAAAATTTTGTTGAAATTCCCAATTAGATCAAAAGGAAAAATCGGATTATTTGGATGTAAGATTCCAATACACCGTTCTAGTGAATTAAATAGAATGCTGAAGCCAACCATCGTTGCAATCGATAAGGAGGGTAATTCATGTAGTGTAGGAATGAGTCCAAAGTTTAAAACATGCAAGTTTAGCCAGTGTTTTTCACCTTTTGATTCTTTTTTTAAAGATTTGTCTCAGGATTCTGTAAGCTTACTTATTCATGGAAACTGGCAGTCAGTTTCACTTCGGCAGATCAAAGTTGCAGAGCAATCAGTAGTGCCACTATTGTTAAACTAGTTAATCCTGTACAATGCTGGCTGTGCAATCAAAGAGCAAGGGAATCGATGCTTGAGAAAGTAGTGCCCAAAGCTTATTTAACGAAACTTGATAATGCCAATAAGAAATGAAGATAATTACGATATTTATATTACTTTCGGTATTTTTGACTGGATGTATGAGCCAATCAAAAGAAGCATACGAAGAATGTCCCAATATTGAATTGGTTTTTTCAATTGATACTACTATTCCTGGAGCTATGTGTGGTCATCCATCAATGGTTTATGCTTTCTTGTATAAGGGTAAGGATACTGTAAGTCAACAATTAAAGTTTGTAATTGATAATGAAGGTGCATATAATGATGATGAGTGGAGGTCAAAGATGAGAGTTTTGGTGCCTCCGTTGGATGCAAATGAAGGAGTGTTTATTGATTGGCTACGCAAACCTGCGAACTTTAAAGATTTTGAAACTCCCAAAATATTGCAGATTTCGGAGTTGAACAGTTCATGTTATGTAAAGCTTAGTTCTAGTTTTAAGCATTGCAGGAGGGATATGGACTGTTTGTCACAATTTAAATCTATACTAAAAGCTAATAATTCGGATAGAATTTATCTATTGCTTCATGGAAAGTGGCACTTTTTTCCGATTGATTTCATACAGAATTTCTCAGCTTTTGGTGCTAATAGTTAGATGCGGATAGGGGGCAAAACGCCCACCTGTGGCTATGCGGGCAAGCCGCTTAATGGCCTTGTCCCGACTAACTGTCGGGATTAGTCACAAGATGTACCAAATGAGCGAAGCGAGTTTGCGCCACAGGCAATAGGAAGTAGCATGCTCCACAAAGATGGATTCAGTGGCCAGCTCAAGGCTCTACAAACTTTAGTTCAGGGCTATGATATTTGGCGGAGTGGATTTTGCTTAGCGGACATCAGGTCTTTGATTGGATTAAATGCGTTTTTGGATAATGTAAGACATTTATTTTCAAGGGATTATGTCGCCAAGTTTTAGCACGATGATAGCAAAATCTTCGTAGGGACGCACGGCCGTGCGTCCCTACGGAGATTTTGCGCCACGGGCAATAGAAAGTAGAATGCTCTGCAAAGATGGGTTCAGTGGCCAGCTCAAGGCTCTACAAACTTTAGTTCGGGGCTATGATATTTGGCGGAGTGGATTTCGCTTGGTGGAATTATTGGTAGGCTCTTGACGGCTTACCGTGATTTTTCGCTTACCAATCCCGCATTGTTCCTTTTGTTTTGGATTTTTCCTTCGACGGGCTTAGCAATCGGGTTTTCCCTTATTTTAGGTTTTTCCTTTGGTGAGCTTGGCGGTTGGTAGTAGCCAAATTTATTTGGCTATGTAGCAAAGAGCGAAGCGAGTTTGCGCCACCATGGCCTTTGTCCTGACCAACTGTCGGGATTAGTTCAAAGCTATAGTCGGCGAGCAAAGCAAGAAAAGGCTGCCATATCTCTCCGCTGGTACACACCATACCAATAATCTCACAACTCCCAAATAAAAATCCAAACTTCGCCGGTTAAGCCTTGCAGGCCTACACCAATCAAAAAGCAGGGCTTCAACCTGCGTAATCAGAAATGTTTTGTAACTTACGCCTTGATTCCGTCTTGTTATTTTGAATATGAAGGCCAGTCTGATTGCATCCGAAGGCAGGTTGAAACCCTGCACTTTTGGACGTAGCGGCCTACAAGGCCTGACGAGCGAGATGGTGTTTTTTTGGGGGAGAAGGGGTGTGCCAGCGGGGAATTTCTTGGCGGCGAGAAGGGATGAACTAGGTCACTAATAGAACAAGCTAAACAGTTGCATTCCGAAATAATTAATGCAACAAATCATCGTTTCCTTTCGGGAAATCAATCTAACTAAGAACAGAAACAAAATCAGTAATGCAAAAAATAATATTATTTAAAATATTTCTAGGTTTTTTTGCCATACTTGGGATTCTAAGTTGCCAAAAAACGGATAGTGCAATTATTAAAAAATTTTCGGATAGAAGTTCAGATGAACAAGTCTTATTTGAAAACCCTGTTTCGGGAATCCAAATCTCCTTTGATTCTTTACCGCTAAGCTACCATGTGGTTGAAGAGCATTTCACAAATAAAAAAACCGAAATTCGATTAGAATTTAAAAAAATAGGCAAAGACAAAAAAGAACAGGACTTACGAGAAACCTTGAAAATTACACACTTGATAGGTACAAAAGCAGCAATTGATAGCGTGATAAATGGACTTAATGTCCATAAACCCGCCCGGAACATTGAACCCGACTTTATAAACATTGTTTCTGATTATCCAAACTACATCACCCTTGGAAATGATTCAACAAGCCTGTTATACCTTGTTATCGAACATCCAATAGAGAAAAGAGTTTTGTTAGAAAAACTATCAGGCAGCCTTTTTCTATTATTAGACCAAATAAAAAGGACTTATCCTCCAAGGAATCGCCTAGAATTCAATAACAAATTCATTGGAAGAAAAATAGTATTAAATGCTGTTTATCCGGAATATAGGATATATAATAACCGTATAATTAATTCTATCCTATTTAGAGACACCACATTTAAAGATGTTGCCATTAATTATTCTACCCTAGACCTTAAATCTCCCGAAGGACCTGCCTATTTACCTTCCAAAAAAGAATTTGACAAAAGAATAACAACTGACGTATCCTATGTGCATAACAATAAAAATAGAAGTTATCACCCGGTAAAAATAAATGGAAAAAACCATCTATTCTATCAGGCTGTTCTCTATAGCGATGGAGACGAAAAACTCATAAATGCAGCCACATCCTGTATTGACACTACTATTTCACTATCCGTTTCATTTTACCATGACTTCCCTGCCAAATTAGTAAATTTTGGTTTAATAAAAATTGAAGATACTGCATTGTTCTTTACAGAAATAAAGAAGTTTCAGGAAAATATTCTTAGCAATTTTCATATTGACCATTTATATAATCCTTAGTAATCTAATTTACCCCCGCTGCCGCACACCATACCAATAATCTCGCCATCCCCCAATCAAAAACCCCAAACTTCGCCGGTTAAGCCTTGTAGGCTTATACCCATCAAAAAGCAGGGTTTCAACCTGCAGAAGTAGTTAAACTGGCCTTTCAAATCAGAAATGTTTTGTAACTTGTGTCTTGATTTTATCTTGTTATTTTGAATATGAAGGTATGAAGGCTAGTCTGATTGTGTTCGCAGGCAGATTGAAACCCTGTACTTTTGGACGTAGCGGCCTACAAGGCTTGACGAGGGAGATGGTGGTTTTTGTGGGGGAAGGGGTGTGCTAGCGGGGCATATAGTGATGCAAACTTTATTCCGAACCCAAACTATGTTCCTTAAGAAATAAAAACTATGGTGAGAGAAATAATTTATAAAGATTCCGAAGGTGAAGAAAAGAAAGCCAGATGCGTACTATCTGAAACAGAAGACAATACAGTTTCTTTAAACTTTGAAAGCAATGACATAGCTGAATCCTTCACTGGTGAGAATTATTTTGATGCTCTGAGAAAACTAAGGTTAAGGCTTGAAGAAAAAGACTTGATGTTAGTATGTAATGGAGCCAGTCTTAATGTTTACCCATCCGGCATGGCAATGAATATGGGGATGGGGGAGATCGCTTATCGGATAAACGAAGGTTGGCATTCTACATCTGATGATTTAGTGAATATTTTTGAATTAGATCGAGAGCGGTTTGTTGAAGCTACAGTAGAAGAGCAAGAAGTGTTTTTCCAAACTTGGAACAATAGTAATAGAAAGAACAGGTGGTCTAAGCCTAAGTATTCTGTTGATTCAATTAAGGAAAAAACTGATTTTCTATTCTTTTGGGGGCATCAACAACGTAAAGACGGAACAATAACGAAGAGCTGTCTAAGTCAATGGTGGCCTTGTAGCTTTAAAAAGGACGGGATTGTATATTGTTCAACAGAACAATGGATGATGGCAGAAAAGGCTAGGTTGTTTAGGGATAAAGAAAGGCTTAAAATTATTTTAGGCACTAATAGTCCAAAAGAAGCCAAAAGAGTTGGAAGACAAGTATCAAATTTTAATGAAGACGTATGGAAGCTAAAAAGATATACTATCGTCCTAGAAGGTAATTTATTGAAGTTTACACAAAATTATAAATTAGGGGAATATCTAAAATCAACAGCAGATTCAATTATTGTTGAGGCAAGTCCATCTGACAAAATATGGGGAATTGGAATGAAGCAAGATGATGTAGGAGTAGAAAATCCTAAGAATTGGAAAGGAGAAAATCTTTTGGGATTTTCCTTAATGGAAGTGAGAGATATTTTGAATCAAAATAAGCACTAGCGTAAGTTCTTGTAGTTCTATACCCATTAAAACGAGGGGATTAATCTGTTAAATCCTAAATATTTTGTAACTTGCATCTTGATTCCGTTTTGGTGTTTTGAAATGTGAAGGTTAAACCCCTTTATTTTTTGGACGTTGTGGTCTGCAAGGCCTAATAAGCGAGATTGTGGTGGGAAAAGTGGTGTCAGCGGGGGATAGATTTTTCTGTAAGATTGCAGAAAGCAAAGAATGCTATTCCTGGGTTTAAATTGATAATAACTGACCTTGAAGGAACAATTTTAAAAATTTACTAATGGAAATATTCAGAGATATTTATGCAGGTTGGGAGATAAGGGTTGGAGCGCTTTCTCCTGATGAATATGGTCATTATGACTCTCTTCCTTTTGATGATTATTTATCAGTGGTAAGCGATATGCTTGATAAAATTTTAGAAATCCTAAAACTACTTGAAGAGTATAGGTTATTTAAATTGACAAGTTATTCTTTAATTGATATTGATATTGATATTGATGTTGAGTTGACAGATTTGTATCAACTTAAAGGGCATGTATTAAATCATGTTTTTGCCAATAAAGAGAAAAGGCACTCCATTTTGACATTGAATGGAAAAACTGAAATATATGAAAACGGAACTCTAAAAGAGTATGAGGATATATTGGAAGTTGGGTGTGAATTTTTTATTGATTTAATAACGATTGGTACTTATAGTGACATTTGGCTACCTATTGATTATGGCAGTGAAGGTAATAATATTTATCGAGCAAAAATCAATTCTCTCAGATTAGAAGCTGCTTTAATGACCATTAAAAGCATCTCGACTAATTTTACTCCTGCTGAAGGTGAAATTTATTACGGTTATATTGCTAAGCAAGTTGGTTTTAGAATATATTACTCCAATTCATTGTTGTTAGATTTGAGTTCTGAGCTTCAAGAAGAGATAAAGGAATTTTTTTACAAGAAAGAATAATGGTCTTGCAAAGATTGAAGATCAGATTCTCTGCTGACGCACATCTGCCAATAATATCGCTATTACCAAATTAAACCCAAAATGTACTGGTTAAGCCTTGTTGGATCAGCAAAAATTGTTAACTAATGAGATTGGAATTAAGAAATAGAGATACAACAGGAGTGTTAATTGCCTATGTAGAATTTGGTTCGGAATCATTTTATTGTATGGCTCCAGTTGAGAACTGGATTGGGGTATGGTGGAATGGCTATGTTGATATTGAATTAGGAAGTTTAGAGTCAGAATACTTTAATTATCTGAAAAAGTTTCGATTGAAATATGAGGAATTACAATCTGCATACAATAATTTGTTTGAGATAGGGGATGAGTATGATTTGGAAGCAAATAAGCCACAACTATATGTTGATTTTAGAAATAAATACTTTGCATCATACTATCAAGAGCAAGAACTAGAAAGCAGAATACCTAAAGGATGGAAAGGGGAGCATCGAAAAATTGAGAATCTAATTCCTCTAAGTTGTCGATATTGGGAAAAAGAAACTTCATCTTGAAGGGAAAAGTCTTTCTTTAGGAAGGTGTTTGAGTGCTTTTGGGAGATCTTTAGAAATAAGTAAGTGGATTTTCTTGCAAAGAGGAGTGATATCTGTGATGGAAACAATCCAATCATTTACATATTTGGTTACAGCTTCACCTGAGAGTCCAATTTGAATTGATCTGTAATCTAGTTTTTCTAAATGAATATCACGTTCAGGATCCCATTGTATGCGAACTGGAGATTTTTGGAGTTTTTCTTTCCATTCTTCTCTTGAACTGTGAAAATCAGGATCAAAATGAGATAAGCAAGAATTATCTAACGCCCATTGAAACCCTTCACGT
>JALVCY010000627.1 GCA_027009605.1 Saprospiraceae bacterium | reverse complement strand
TTTGCACATCATTTGATATTTGGATTTCTGTTTGGGTTTTTAGTTGAGAAAGTTGAAGAAGTTGAATCGCTCGCAGGCTTCGCTAGTTGATTCGCTTCGCTAGTTGAGAGATTTGGGTTTTTACGGGTTTTTACTTCATTATTCGACATTCGGGATTCTGTATTCGATATTCTGCTAGTTGATTCGCTTCTCTAGTTGAGAGAATTGGTTTTTTGCCGGGAGAGTTGAAGCTTAGTGGGTGAAAGCGATTAAATCGGGGCAGGTTAGGGGAGAAACAAAAGAAATTGCTTGGAGCGACCAACTAAATACGCCCAAAAGACGTTAGGAAAGCGGAGGATTGGTTATTTTTGCCAAATTGATACAAACTGCTAATACCGTTTTAATGAATAAGACCATTTTTACTTTGGATGCCTACGAGCAAACTGTCCGTGAGAAGGATGGGGTCATCATGTATTTTTCTAATAATGTCTGCGGGGCTTGCGATGTCCTGGAAGATAAAATTAATGAAATATTGGCCAAAGACTATCCCAAAATGGAAATGTACACCGTCTCCACCGTGTCCAATCCGGAAATCGCCGGCCAAAATCGTGTTTTTGCAGCGCCTACCATTTTGATTTATTTTACCGGAAGGGAACAGGCGCGTTTTACCCGGAGTGTGGGCATGGCTCAAATTGTGGATGTCATAGACCGACCTTATCAAATGATTTTTGATGACTCCGAAACACAGGATTTCGTCGAATACGAAAAATAATGAACATTTATTGGCGGATTTTCTTCCTTTGGGGACTCCTTTTTTCCCCTTTTGTCGGTGTGCCTTCTCTTTTTGCGCAAGCAGATACGGATACGCTGAGCGAAAGCCTGATTATCGTCGATCAATCCAATAACTTAGAACATTTTAATCAACCGGGTAAGCAGTTTCAACGCCTTTCCGGCAACGTAATCTTGCATCAGGATAGTGTCTATATGTTTTGTGATACAGCGGATTTGTGGGACAATAACGCCCGGATATTCGGGCATGTATCCATACAGCAGGGGGATAGTTTGACGATTTATGCGGATTCGGTGATATATGATGGGACTTTGCGCAAGGCTCAATTGTTTGGGGAAGTGATTTTGAAACATGGACTTCAAGAGTTGCACACACACCGTTTGGACTATGACTTGGTGAGCAAAAAGGCTTATTATTTGGATGGAGCGATATTGAAGGATGGAGACTCTAAGCTGTACTCGAAGGTTGGGCATTTTTATGTAAAAGAAAATACGGTATTTTTTAAGGATAGTGTGACGATAGATAATGACAAGTTTCATTTGCAAACGGATACACTGGCGTTTAATACTACGACTCGGCGAGCCCGGTTTTTGGCTCCTACGTTGATAGAGCAGGGTCAAAGTTTGATCTATTGTGAAGCCGGATATTATGATTTACAGACGGGAGAAGCGGAGTTTCGTAAGCATGCGCAATACAAAAAAGGAGGGCAAGAAGCCCAAGCGGATACGATGCATTATGACCGGACACGCAAAATTACGACGCTTACGGGAAAAGCTAAAATGAAGGATGGTAATCGTCGTGCTCAAGCAGATAAAATCATCTATCAGGATGATTCGGATATGACCATTTTGGATGGACATGCCCAAATACAGGATTCGACTCAGACGGTGAAAGGGGCCAGATTGGAATACGACGGCCAGACCAAAAACTTTAAAAGCTTCGGCCGCGCTTTTGTGAGTAATCCGCCTTATTTGCTCCAAGCGGCATCACTTGATTATGATAAAAAACGAGGGGTTGGTGTGGCCATCGGGGATGTCGTTTGGCAAGATACGTCCCGGCAAATGATGATTCAGTGTGATACAGCGGAATATCGCAAGTCGGATGATTATTTGAAGGCTTATGGCGGCCGACCATTGGTCATCAACGTATTGGAAGGCGACTCCATGTATATGCGTTGCGATACTTTGTTGGTTCTTCGGGAGCTGGTCGGGCAGGATAGTGTCTCAATGGACAGCGTCCAAGTCAATCGTGTCCGGGGCATGGATTTGGATACGATTCGTGTGATGCATGCCTTTCGGAATGTCCGGATGTATAAGTCCGATATGCAATCGGTGTGTGATTCTTTGACTTATTCTTCGGCGGATTCGATGTTTCGATTTTTTTATAATCCTTTGGTTTGGGCAGATACGACGCAGTTTTCGGCCGATACGATACGGATGGAACTCAAAGCGAAGAAACTGCACCGGATAGATTTGATGAAGAATGCGTTTTTGATTAATTCGGAAGATATGGTTTTGTTTAACCAAATAGCCGGCAAGGAGATACATGCGCACTTTCGTGAAAATGAGATACGAACTGTCCGCGTCAAGGGCAATGCCAAATCTGTCTATTATGCCCTAGATGAAGGCAAAGGTTATATAGGCATCAATAAGGTTGAAGCGAGCTCGATGCTCATATTTTTTGGGCACAATCAAGTAGAACGCATCCGCTATTATGATTCGCCGAAAGGGGAGATGCAGCCCATCCAATCCGTCAATCCCAAAGACTACGAACTCAAAGGCTTCAAGTGGGAAGTCGAAAGTCGCCCCCAATCAAAGGACGATTTGTAACCCATCAATAGGATACCCTAAAAGTTGTATTTATTCGCTTATTCAGTCAAATCCAGTTATTTTTGGATAAAAATAACTATATTTGCGGTATAGTTAAAGATAGTGATTGTCCTATCATACCGTTTAATTCAAATTGTTTTTAACTATCCCTTGCATTGTAAGCCTACTATTGAGATACCCCAGACGCAGGAATAACTGTAATACTTTTTTGCCCGAATTAGCCCTTGAACTTATGAAAGTTTAATCCTTTTGTAGGATTGCGGATTCATTTTTTCCCAAAAAAAGTTAGAACAATTGCTTGCGCAAAAAAAAGTAACTACTTCATAAGAGTGCTTTGGAGATCGAAGCCGGACTCGTATTTAGTATTTACCAAAAAACAATAAACCCAATGAAATCATTCAGATTCCCATTTATTTTTCGGCTATATGATGAAGCCTTCTCGAGCAAGTATTATAGCTTGCGCCAAAAGATGGAGCTCTATCGTGTCCTGTTTGCGCTGTGGTACAAAAATAAGTTTTTTGATAAATCCATTGAGCAATCTAAAGATAAGATAGCCACCCAAAAGATGTTTGGTTTTAAGGTGAGTGGTTACAGTTACCGTAACTTACTATATTTATTTAGGGAGATTTTTGTCAGTAATGACTATTATTTTGAGACGGACAAGGCGAGGCCCAAGGTGGTAGATTGTGGCGCAAACATCGGGATGGCCAGTATTTACTTTAAAATGTTATACCCTAATTGTGAGATTTTGGCCTTTGAACCCAACCCCCATGCCTTCCAAATGCTGAAAAAAAATATAGAAGATAATCAATTGAAAGGCGTACAGCTGTTTAATCTAGGGTTGTCAGATGAAGAAGGCGAGATAGATTTTTACTTGGACGGAGACAAGGGCTCTTTGCTGGGCTCTTTTGAATCCGAAAGGGGCGGAGGCCAATCCTTTAAGGTGATGACCAAAGAATTATCCAAAATCCTAGATGCCAAAGAATCGTATGACTTGGTCAAAATGGATGTAGAAGGAGCCGAATGGCAAATTGTCAAAGACCTACTAGACCACGAATTAATCAAATGTGCTAAGGAATACATTGTAGAATATCATCACCTGATGGGGGAGCAATCGAAGCATTCTCATGAGTTTATTTCTATGTTTGAGAAAAATGATTACCGGTGTAACGTGAAGGCAGATTTTGACAAAAAACGTGAATTCCAGGATATGCTGATTTATGGTTTTCTGGAAGACGTACAAAAGGATTTGAACTCCGTTGATTCTGATAGCCTTCAGGAAGGCTAGAACCGGAGTTCACTCAGTTTGTTATGGCGGGTGATGGGGGCATTTGTTGGCGGTGATTAGTCCCAAGTTTAACCCTTAATCCTTCTTAAGCTGGGCTTCTTTGGCTTTAATTTGCTCTTCAAGCGCTTTTAATCTGGCTTCTGCGGCTTTTTGCTTGTCATAGAGGAGTTTGATGGCTGCGGCGGTTTCTTCTTTGACGGCATTAATTTGTTCTTTGGCGTTTTCTTTAGCCTGATAGACGTTGTCGGTGGCATCATTTTGGGCGGCTAAAATTTCGCTTAAGGAAGTTTTTCGTGCGTCAGCGGCTTCTTGGTTGTATTTTTGAATTTTGGCAGCGGCTTCTCCTCGAATGGCTTCGATTTCGGCATTTTTCTGATTTCGGACTCTTTCGATTTCGGCAAGCATTGCTTTTTTCTCAGCGAGCAATTGGTCATTCAATTTTTGAGTTTCCGTTTGAGCATCTTTTTTGAGTTGTTTAATGGCATTCTGAGTTTGTTGATTAATGATATTGAGCTCATTCATGGCATTTTCTTGGGCTTCCACAATGGACTCGGAAGCTTTTATTTTTGCTTCGCTCAATTTAGCTTCCAATTGATCGTGTAGTTTTTGAAACTCCAGTTTGATCTCTTTTTTGCGCTTTGAGTTTTCTTTTTCCAGTTTTTGAATTTCCAGTGCGGATTTTTCACGAGCATCCGCTACATCTTTTGCAGCAAATTGCTTTGCACTAGCCAATTCCTTTTTGATTTGCGCAATCTTTGACTGGGTTTTTTTGTTTTCTTCGGCAATGGCTTCGGCAGATTTTTTTCTTGCGAGCGCTACTTTTTCAGCCAAATTTTGCTCAATTTGGGCGTTTTTCTGTTTGATTTGCGCTATTTTGGTAGCTGATTCTTGCTCGATTTCAGCAATCAAATCGGATGCTTTTTTCTTGCTTTTAACAACATCTTCAGCCGTTAGAGATTTTTCTTTAGCCTTTTTGGCTTTGATGTTTGCAATTTCTTTGGCTGATTGTTCTTTGATTTCTTGGACCTTAAGCGCTGCTTTAGCCTTTGCTTCTGCCACCGATTGGGCATAAGCTTGTTTGGCGTCCGAAAGGGCTTTATTGTAATTGGTAACCGTCGTTTTTTCTTCGGTTTGAGCGACGGCAATGGCTTTATCAGCTTTTTTCTTAGCCTCAAGTACCATTTGGGCAGTCGCTGCTTTGACCGAATCTAGTTTGACTTGAGACAATTTGATGGCCGCAATAGTTTCTTGGTTAATGGCTTGAATTTTCTCTTGGGCTTTTTTCTTAGCATCCATAACAGATTGGGTCAGGGACTGCCTTTCCTTGTTGCTTTTTTCTTTGGAAGCTTTGATTTGCTCGGCTAATTCGGCACGAATTTTTTCGATAGACCGCTTAGCTTCTGTTTTGGAGACTACGACTTCGTCAGCAATTTTTCTTTTTTCTTCTTCAGCCTTGGCTCTTTCTTGTGCAATGCTTTGTTTGATTTTGTTAATTTCGGCGGTTGCATTATTTCTTGCTTCCGAAATTCTGTTAGCCGCTATTTTTCTTTCTTGAGCGGCTTTTTCGTTAAGATTCGCAATTTCTTCGGCATTTTTACGGGAAACGGCTGCTTTTTCTTCGGCGGCTTTGCGTTTTGCTTCTGCGACTTCGATGGCGATTTTTTGTTTTTCGATAGCAGCCTTTTCGCGAATTTTGGAAATTTTGTTAGCTTGGTCTTCTTCGATGGCAAGGATGGCCTCAGCAGCAGTATTTTTGGCCGTAACGACCTGAGAAGCCGTGGCTTGCTTTTCGTTTTTAGCTTTTTCTCTAGCCAGCTCAATTTTTTTGGCTGTTTCTTTTCTAATTTTGTCTAGTTCTAAGTTAGCGGTAGCTTTTGCCGAAGCGACTTCGTCCGCATATTGTGTTTTAGCAACTTTCAGGCTTTCATTAATTTTAGCCATTTCTTCTGTGGCTTTTTTCCTGATTTCAGCTATTTTTTGGGCTGTTTCGAGCTTTATTTTGTTGATTTCTTCATTTGCTTTTTGTCTGGCTTCTAAGACATCGGCAGCGATTTTTTCCGTTTCGGTTTTTGCTTTTTTGCGGGCTTCAGCGACCATTTGAGCAATTTCCTTTTTGGTCTTTTTGATTTGTTCATCTGCTTTTTTTCGAGCCTGCAGGACATCGTCTGCGATTTTTTGTTTTTGGATATTGGCCTTTTGAATTTCTGCGGCCACTTCATCTTGCAGTTTGGATTTGATGGCTTGAGCTTTGGCTTCTTCTTCTTGGATCTCTTTTTTTAGCCGGGCTTTGGTGGATAGTAGTTGGGCGTGTAAATCCTTAATCTCTTTAGAACTCTCCGGGGCGTTTTTTCGCCGTTGGGCACTAGGGATATTGCTTCTACGGCCGGTGTTATTTTTTTTGGCGACAGGTACGATGGCGACGGACGAGTTAGCCGCAGTCACGTCAATATTATTCAAGACGCAGGTCATCAAGGCTCTAAATTCTTTTTGTCTTCCTGAATTGATAGAGTATTTGAAAATAGTATTTTTGGTCACATCTTTAAGATAAATTGCCTTGATATTTTTTTGCGCAAGCCACTTCAAGGTCTCTAAATCAATTTGCAAAAAATTCTGGATAGCAGAAATCTCCCCGTGTTTTAGTCTTTTGCCCGGTTGGACAAAGACAAAAGACTTTCGGATCATATTGGCATCCATAAAAATGACTTCGTCGTCTTGGTTAAGCAGTTGGCCGCCAACCGATCTGACTTCGACCCGGATGCCTTGCTCGTTGCTGTTAATTCCAAATTGATAGGAGAAATCACTACGTAAAACCAATGTCAAGGGTCGTGTGACCAAATGATGGACACCACTGACAGTTCGATTGGTCAAAAATTTACCGGCGCAATTTTGGGCGAAAATCGGGCCGGAGACCGTAGTGAAGGCGATTGCAATTAGGAGCGATAGTAAACGAAAATGTCGCATAAGTTTGTTTTTGTTGGTAGCCTAAATTTAAGGATAAAAATGGGATTATTCAAATAATCAGCCCAATAAAGGCTATTTTATCCCAATCTCTGTATGACTGTCTGCTTTTCAAGATTTGCGAGAAGGTTTTTCCTTCATTTTTCTGTAAAGCTCGTTTCTGTAGTCTGCAAAGATATAATTATATAAACGGATATTACAATAGCTTTGTTAGTTTCTTTCCTAACTATTCAGCAGGTGGGATTTTGTTCAATTGTTCAACTGTTCAACTGTTCAATCGAAACTGCTGATAATCAACAGGTTGGCGTTCAATATGTGCTTCGCACGTTCAATTTGCCCTTCGGGCGTTCA
>JALVCY010000626.1 GCA_027009605.1 Saprospiraceae bacterium | reverse complement strand
TGCCCTTTTTGCGCCTGTTTTTGCTAAAATTTTTTCACGTAGGGACGCACGGCCGTGCGTCCCTACGTCAACATCCACAAAAATGCCTATTTTTTGCCCTAAAATAGGAGCACCTAAACAGTTACGTATGACGAAAGGTTGCTGCTCCGCACAACCCATGTTCACTAACTTCAAACCCGATATAGAGTGGATTCCTGTAAAGAAAAAGTGCCCGCCCCCATTTCTTGGCATAATTTTTTAGCATGAAAAATCTTTGTTTGGAGTTAGCGGCCTGAATCTTAGGCCTTTAGACCACTCAAACGAAAACCAAAGGGCGTCTAAGCCTACCAAGAAAACTCAGTTGAATGAAAACACTATCAAAAACCATACTTTTACTAATCTTTTGGGGCATTTCCTTTTTTGCGCAAGCATCTCCACCGGATACCATCAAAACAGCGGTAAAAATTAATGCTGAAAAAACCTTTTGCGTCGATACCAGCTCCTTTGCAGGCAATATGGTATCCATGACGGATATTTGTAGCGCCAATTCCGGTACGGCAGTTAACTATATCCTGAACCAATACTGCCTGACCTACGGTGGCTTGGATTTGGGTACCGAACAAGCCTGCTTGGTTTACTGCGATGATACCGGTGCTTGTGATACGACTATTTTTATAGTGACAGTTGTCCCCGATTCCATCGAGACCTTGCCCCCAATTGCTGTGGACGACCAATCGACTACTTTTGAAAACACTCCGGTAGATATTGACATCTTAGCCAATGACCTATTACCTAATAATGGAGACTATAACAGTCTGCAACTCATCCAACAAGCCCAACATGGTGTTAGCATTTTGGATGGCGCCGGTCAATTGACCTATGCCCCGGAGACAGGATTTTGCGGTGCATCAGATACCATGATCTATGAAATATGCAATATTACTGCTTGCGACCAAGCAGCGATTATTGTCTCTGTCACCGCTTGTGTGGATGTAGATGGATTGTTAGTGTATGATGGATTTTCTCCCAATGATGATCAGATTAATGATAAATGGAAGATTTATGGCTTAAATGAGTTTCCGGATCATCATATTTATGTGTATAATCGTTGGGGAAATTTAGTTTTTGAAGCCCAAAACTATCAAAATGATTGGGACGGCACATGGGACGCAACTCCTTTACCGCCAGGGACTTATTATTACATCATTGACGATGGAAAGCGTAAAAGATACAAAGGTTATTTACAAATAGCTTACTAGCCGTCTTTTTTAGCACGGTTTTTGAAAAGTATAGATTATGCTTTTTTTTCATAAATATAAACAACTTACATAAGATGAAAAACTTACTAATTCTTGCATTTGCAGTGCTATTTAGCACAAACATGTTTGGGCAGCAAGACCCAATGTTTACGAAATACATGTTTAATTCATTGCATTACAATCCGGCTTATGCAGGTTCTCATGATCATTTGAGCCTAGCGTTGCTACATCGTACACAGTGGATAAATTTTAAGGGTGCGCCTAGTACGCAGACCTTGACTGCTCATACACCTTTGCGTGAAAACCGCGTGGGTGTCGGCTTGACTTTGCTTCATGACCAAATAGGAGCAACAAATACTTCTTCTGCCAACCTGTCTTATGCTTACCGGATTCCTTTCGGGAAAAAGGCAAAGTTGGCCATCGGCGTACAAGGAGGTGTTACCAATTATAGAGCCGATTGGCAAAAACTAAATTTGGAAACCGGTAATGACGTCGCTTTTGCCGGAGAAAACACAAATAAATGGCTACCCAACTTTGGTCTAGGCATTTACTTCCAGACAAAGCACTTTTACACGGGGCTGAGTTCTCCGCATTTGATTGAGCACAAACTAAGAGACAAGGGCACCAGTAGCCTAGAGCCTAGCTTAATCGCTCAACAATACCGTCATTACTTTTTCACCATTGGTGGAGCCATCCCCATCAAGGGCGATGACATTATTTTCAAGCCATCTTTGTTGATAAAGAATGTAGGAATAGACAGTAAATTGCGTAAAACAGAAGAATTACAGGCTATTAATGCCCCGACCGAATTTGATTTTGACGTATCCTTCTTATTTATGGAAACACTATGGGTAGGTACTGCATTTAGATCTTCTATCGAGAAGTTTTCCAATGACAAGAGCTCTTTTGATTCCGGAGATGTCTGGGCATCTTACAATCTAAGAAACGGCATGCGCATCGGTCTAGCTTATGACTATACGCTCACAGAGATTCGTAAAGAAACACCCGGCTCTTTTGAAGTCATGCTGGGATATGAATTTAACTTCAAAAATAGAAGAATCGAAACACCACGTTATTTCTAAAAAACGAAACATTGAGCGTCGAAACTCAGTATGTTAACCAAAATTGAAAAATAAAAAAAAATGCGAAAAATAAAAATCCTTTCCATTTTTGCCCTTGTCCTTTTGCTAAGCACCGGAGCTTTTGCGCAAGCTGCTAAACTAAAGCGGGCAAAAAAATTAATGGACAATTTAGAGTATCTAGATGCCATCCATTTATACAATCAAATCCTACAGAGCCATGATGTGGCTGAAGCCAAAATCAATCTGGCGGATTGTTATAGAAAAATTGACGACACCGAAAATGCAGAGTTTTGGTACAGCCAGGTTGTCAGGCTGCCTGAAGCCCAACCTATCCACAAACTTTATTATGGCCAAGCACTTCAAGCTAATGACAAATGCGACTTGGCTAAAGAATGGTATCAACAATATATTGATGCCAATCCGGATGACATTCGGGGTAAGTTCTTAGCTCAATCCTGTGATTATCAAGAAGAGCTCAGCACCAAGAATATGGGAATTTATGAGATTAAGCATCTCGACTTTAATTCTAACTTGGATGATTTTAGCCCGACTTATTACAAGGATGGAATTATTTTCGCATCGGAAAGAGACAAGGGCTCTGCAGTTAAGCGGATTCATACTTGGACCGGTCAGCCATTTAATGAGTTGTACTATGTTGAAGCGGATGCTCAAAACAGTGATGATGAAGTTTGTAATTTTGAATATAGCAAGCCTACTAAATTTTCTAAATCCATCAACACTAAGTTTCACGAAGCAGGCGTCACCTTTACCAAGGATCAAGACCGCATGTACTTCACCAGAAATAACTACAACAACCACAAAAGAAGAGAAAGTGATGAAGGTATCACTAAACTAAAAATCTATACGGCTTCAGGTGGAGACGGACATTGGGGAAAAGTGACAGAACTTCCATTTAATAGTGATGAATATTCTTGCGCACACCCTACTTTAGATCCGGATTCTAAGAAGATGTATTTTGCTTCTGACATGCCCGGTGGTTTTGGCGGCATGGACTTGTACGTTACCGAAATGGAAGGCGAAACTTGGGGACCACCAATTAACCTAGGCCCGCGTGTGAATACTGAAGGGAATGAGATTTTTCCATATTTTTCTAATGGTAAGCTCTTCTTTGCTTCTGACGGCCATATTGGTCTTGGTGGCTTGGACATCTACTTCATGAACCAAAAAGACGGTGGAGAATGGAGCCTTCCGGAAAATTTAGGCGCTCCTATTAACTCTTCTGAAGATGATTTTAGTTTAATCATGAATGAGGAAGGCACTTGCGGTTATTTTGCTTCTGATAGAAAAGGCGGCACCGGTCGTGATGACATTTATAGCTTTGCGAAAGTGGCTTCTCCGGTTCATATCTTTGTGTATGATGCAGATAGCGGAGAAGGTATCGAAGGCGCTTCTGTCCTAAATAGTTGCACCGGCGAAACATTGACCACCAATGCCGAAGGAAAGGCTCAAATCGACATGAAATTAAATACTTGTTGCACTTTTGACGCAAGTAAAGAAGAATACGAAGATAACGGCAAAGAAGGCTGTACCAAAGACATCAAAATGGGAGACCCTGTTTTTGTAGAAATACCTTTGGAGCAAGCCAAAAAGTTTGATATTGAAGGCATCGTCTTTGACCAAAGTACCGGCCTGCCACTTGAAGGTGCTACAGTTACTTTAGTTTCTAGCTGTGATGAAGAAAAACCGGAAACAGCCGTTACAGATATCACCGGTAAATATCATTTTGAGCTAAAAAAAGATTGTTGTTATACGGTAAAAGGAGAAAAGACGGATTATTTGGCGGCTTCTTCTGATGAAGTTTGTACCAAAGAGCTGAAGGAGAGCAAGACCTTTACAGAAAACTTGAACCTAATGCCAACGAAAGGCGGTATTGCTTCTAATGAAGGGGATGTATATTATGACCCCGTTACCGGAAAATATGTAGATCGCAAAACCGGAAATCCCGCTCAAGGCGACTACCCCAATGGCATGACTTATAAAGACGGTACAATGTATGTCAATGGCGAACCTTACGAGCATACGCCTGACTTCCAAACAGGCCCGGGTGAAGTCAAAGACGGAGAGCCTATCCCCTACTTAGTGGATATTTACTATGACTTTGACCAGTCTTATATTAGAGATGAAGCCGTGCCTGAATTAGAGAAAGTATTCGCCATGATGAATGATAATCCAAATGCCATTTTGGAAGTTTCTTCTTACACAGATTCTCGCGGCTCTGACTCTTACAACGATAGATTGTCACAAAGACGGGCCAAAGCTGTTGTCAAATGGCTTAGAAAACGCGGCATCTCCAAAAGTAGAATTACCGCCAAAGGCTATGGTGAACAAAACCTTGTCAATAATTGCGTAGATCAAACGCCTTGTTCGGAAGAAGAACACCAATTGAACCGGAGAACTGAGTTTAGAGTCATCGGCTACTTAGGCGACGACCAAGAGCTTAAATCTCAACCTAAAGCGAACCCTAAGGTCGATCCTTGTAAGAATTGTCCTTTCTAGTTCATAGATTTTTAATTAATTTAAAAGCCACTTCCGTTTTTCGGAAGTGGCTTTTTTTGTGACTTAACGCCCCTTCTCTACCATCGAGTAAAGGACTTCCAAAACTTAGCTCTCAGCATTTCTCCAAAAAGCAGTCCAATATGACTCCTAAACATCAACAATTTAGGAAGGCTAAAACTTGAGCAACTATAATAATTGCCCAATAATAGCCAAAAAGCATTTCCATATCAATGAAAAAAAATTTATTCCCTATCTTTACTACCGAACCAAAATGGAAGACATGAAATTACTTAGAATTTTAACCGGCGGATTTTTTATTCTTTTTTCTTGGAGCTCTTTTGCGCAAGTCGTTGTAAATGAGTACTCTGTATCCAACTTGAGTGACTATAAAGACCAATTCAACAAGTATGAAGACTGGATTGAATTGTATAATACATCTGATGCCACCATTGATTTAGGCGGTTATTTCTTGAGTGACAAGCCGGCATCTCCCCAAAAATGGGATTTTCCGCAAGGAACCAATATCGGGCCCAAAGATTTTTTAGTCATCTATGCTTCCGGTCGGGATACCGTTATCAATGGAGAAATCCATACTAGTTTTAAGCTTTCGCAAACCAAGTCCACTCCGGAAAGTATTGTCTTTTCCCAACCCAACGGAGAACTGATTAGCGAAATCCCCTTAGCCATCACCCAAAATCACCATAGTCGCGGACGAATCTCTGATGGTGGTACGGATTGGGGTATTTTTCAATCCCCTACATTGGGTGCTTCTAATTCAACAGCAACAGCTTATACGGACTATGCAACCAAACCCACCATTGATAGAACAGCTGGTTTTTATCCAAATCCACTAAAAATATTCATCACTTCTCCAAATCCAAATGCGACGATTCACTACACGTTGGATGGAAGTGAGCCGAAGCTTTCTTCACCGGTTTTTTCAGATTCGATTGCTATCAACCAAACGACCATCGTCAAAGCTAAGGCGTATTCTTCCAACCCTTCCCTGCTGCCGAGTTTTAATGATTTTAATACTTACTTTATCAACGAAGACCATTCTCTACGAGTCATTTCTGTAGCTTCGGAAGAATTAGAATTCCTTCTGAATGGGAATAAATCTTATAGGCCGATTGGGTCATTCGAGTTATTTGACTTAAATAAAAAACGAGTATCCAAAGGCTTTGGAGAATTCAACAGCCACGGCCAAGACTCTTGGGTACATGACCAACGAAGTATAGACTACATTGCCCGGGACGAAATGGGCTATGACGGCAAAGTCCATCACCAACTATATGACAACTCCGCCCGGGTTGATTTTCAGCGAGTTATACTGCGGGCTGCCGGAGACGACAACTATCCCGGATACGATACCAGCGCACATGTAAGAGATATTTTTGTGGAAACACTGGCCGACCAAGGGGGGCTTCACCTGGATGTCCGTAAAGGTGCCCGTGCCATCCTGTATGTAAACGGAAAATACTGGGGAGTCTATTCGACCCGGGAAAAAGTGGATGACCCGGATTACACTAAATTTTACTACGGACAATCCAAGTATGATTTGGATTTTATCATGACTTGGGGCGATACTTGGGTCGAATATGGAAATCCAACATCCTATACGAATTGGCAAGAACTCTATCAATTTATCACCACCAACGACATGAGCATCGATTCTAATTACCAAAAGGTCACCGCCCAATACAATGTCAAAAGCCTAGTGGATTATGTGCTTGTCAACTCCTTTGTGGTGTGTACCGACTGGCTCAACTGGAATGTCGGCTGGTGGCGCGGCAAAAATCCGGATGGCAGCCACAAAAAATGGGGCTATATCCTATGGGATGAAGATGCCACTTTTGGGCATTATGAAAATTATACCAACGTACCCAGTACGGAGCCGGATGCTTCTCCTTGCTATCCCGAAGAATTGGACAATCCCTATTCAGACCCCGAAGGACACATCACCATACTCAAAAGTTTGAGAGCCAATCCCGAGTTTGACCAATATTACATTTCCAGATATATTGACTTGGCTAATTCTACTTTTTCTTGCGACAATATGCTCCATCTTTTAGACTCTATGGTGCAAGATATTCGTCCGGAGATGCCGAGACACATCAGCCGTTTTGGCGGGAATATGCCGGAATGGGAATCTAATGTCACCAAGCTTCGCAATTTTATTATCGCTCGATGCCAAGCCATCCCGCCCGGACTCAACGACTGTTATACCTTGTCCGGCCCCCATCATGTCATGTTTGACGTAAGTCCGGCCGGAAGTGGTCATATTTCCGTCAATTCTTTGGATATTGATGACTTCCCTTGGAGTGGAGACTACTTTGAAGGAGTCGATATCTTACTCAAAGGCACACCCAACAGTACCGGTTTTGTATTTGATTATT
>JALVCY010000625.1 GCA_027009605.1 Saprospiraceae bacterium | reverse complement strand
CGGTACGTGGAGTATTGTTTTGAACCCTTTTAATCAAGAGCCCTTGACAATCAATGAGTTATCGCAAGATTGCTTACAATTCCTTACGGTAAATGGAGACAAAGTCAAAGCGTCCAGATTATTTTTAGGACAAGAATTCTCCAATCAAATTGCAGTGATTAACCCCGTCTTTGGGCATACCAACGGAGCATTTAAGCAGGTCGCTTTTGACGAAAGTCTTTACCAAAAAGTCAAAAAAGAAAACCACAAATATTTTAAATTATCCAGCTTAGGCGAAGACGAATTGCGAGACCGAAACCTAAAAGACATCTCCAGTTTTGAAGAAGCCTATCACCAATTAATTTGGGAATTAGTCCAATACCAAGCCAAAAGCCTGAAGCTAGCCCTAGGCAAAACAACCAACATTAAAACCATCTACATCGACGGCGGATTTGCCCAAAACGATGTCTTTTGCCGGATGCTCAAACACGAATTCCCCGAATTTGTCTGGAAGAAAACCCACCTAGCCGCCGGTTCCGCCCTAGGTGCCGCCATCGCCGTCAATATGGATGCCTTTACAGAAAAACATTTCAATAAAATCCTAAAAGTCGAAGAAATTTGACGTATGACCATCCGTAGGGGTCATCCTTGTGATGACCCTTACTGATGTCCCATACGGTTTGCCCCATACGGTGTGTCCCATACGGTGCCCCACGCGATGCCCCATACGCAATGCCCCTAACGGATATCCAACAATATTTTCCACCAACCCGCCCCATGTCCCCAAAATTCATTACATTAGCCCACAGAAAGCAAAGTCAGTCAAGAAGAGCCAATGAAAATATCCTTATTCATACCCTGTTACATCGACCAATTTTACCCGCAAGTAGGCATAGCCACGTATCAATTATTGGAGAAGTTGGGGTATGAAGTCGAAGCCCCGATGTCGGCGACTTGTTGCGGGCAGCCGATGGCCAATTCAGGTTTTGAGCAAGAAGCCAAAAAAGTCTATCATCATTTTGTAGATGATTTTGGAAAAGCGGATGTGGTGGTCATGCCTTCGGGCAGTTGTACCATGCATGTGCGGGAGCATTACGACATTATCGAGCAGACCAAGGAAGTAAAAAATGTACGAAAAAATACGTTTGACTTGGTCGAGTTCTTATTTCAGCATGGCCTAAAGAAATTACCCAAAGTGCGTTTTGAAGCCAAGGTCGCCTTGCATACCGGATGCCATAGCCTGCGGGGATTGCGAATCGGCAAATCATCCGAATTATACGGGCCGCCCGAATCCGCCTTAAAAAAGATTTTGGCTCATGTGAAGGGATTGGAAATCGTAGATTTGGCCAGGCCGGACGAATGTTGTGGATTTGGTGGCACGTTTTCGGTCACCGAAGAAGCCGTTTCCGTAAAAATGGGACAAGACAAAATCGCCGATGTAGAACAGACCGGAGCCGATATTTTAGTCAGCAATGACATGTCGTGTTTAATGCATTTGGAAGGCATCTTGAAAAAGCAAAATAAAAAATTAAAAGTCATGCACATCGCCGAAATCTTAGCTTCCTAATGACCATTTAGGCCGCTGAAAGAAGGATAAAATATGGCGTTAATATTAAAAATAAAAAATGACGAACCACCCACAAAATGCTGAAAAGTTTATCGCTGACGAAGCCCGGGTCAATTGGCACGATGCGGCATTATGGCATGTGCGCAATAAGCGGGATTTGGCGGTGGATACCGTGCCGGAATGGGAGCAACTGAGAGAAATGGCCA
>JALVCY010000624.1 GCA_027009605.1 Saprospiraceae bacterium | reverse complement strand
AGACTTGATTCTGCCAATATTTCTTTAGATTTGGCAGACCCGAACAATAAGTTTTTGATTATTGAATCCGGTTTAGTTTCTGCAAAGTTGGAAGGCATTTTTGATTTGCCTACTATTCCGAAAGCGATTAAAGCGGACATAGTTACCCGGAATCCTGCTTTCGCAAAAAAATTGAATATCCAACTCCCAACGGACTCCATTCCGACACAGGATTTTAAATTTGCCATTAGCATACCCAACACCCTAAATATCACGAAGCTCCTAAATATTAAGGTGGACACTTTTACAGGAGTGAGCTTGAGCGGTAATTTTAATAATTTACAAAAAGCCTTTAGCATCTCGTCTTCTGTAGATGGTATTTATATGGGCGTCAAGGCTATCCGGAGTTCTTTTTTGGATATCAATGCCAAACCCAATAACCTGAAAGTCAATGCCTACATCTTCGAGACCCAACTCAATACAAAGAAAAAACTCCCACCAATTTCTGTCAACCTAAACATCCATCCCGATACTTTAGCCTTTCGAATCAAGTCGTCTAACATTTCGAATGTACTCAAAAATGTTCGGTTTAATGGAATTATCCTTCCAAAAGATAAATACTACCAACTCCAATTCAATCCATCCAAAATCCAAGTCGCCCAAGATTTGTGGCAAATTAATTCGGACAACTATCTCCGTTTTAGCAATGATTTTTTGGAAGCAAAAAACATTAACTTTGTAGCGGATGACCGCCAACTACAACTCACCACTCCTACCCCAAACAGCCTGAATCTCAAACTGAAAAATTTTGATCTGTCCTTTATCAATTCTTTGGAAAACTACCAAAACTTACAATTTACAGGCCCCTTTGTCGCCAACGTCCAATTTAATGACATCAAAAACAAAAAAGATTTACAGCTAAATATTGATGCTGACACCTTGAATATCAATGACTTATCTTATGGACGACTAAAGCTTAGGGCTTCGATGGCTGATTTTAAGACGCCATTGGACGTCCAATTGAATGTCGGCCAAAACGAATTATTGACCACCAAAGGCTACATCTACTTTGGCAAAAAGCCCATCCGTTGGCGTGGAGAAACCATCCGTCCAAAATCTATTTCCTTACTGGGCGGTCTCCAAGATTTTCCTTTTGCCATCATGGAAGACATCATCCCTAAAGGAATATCTGAAACTTCCGGAGTTTTTGACGGTTACATCAAAATCAAAGGCCCTTTGACCGGCCCCGAATTCGATGGTCAAGCCAATATTAAAAATGGAGAAATCACCATCGACTACCTGAAGACACACTACTACATCAACAACCAAAAAATAAAAATCACCACCAATTTATTTGATGCAAGCGGCCAACACATCGTCGATAAATTTGGCAATGTGGCTCTTATTGACGGTGGTCTCACCCATCGAAGATTCAAAAACTTTGGCTTAAATGTTCGGATTCATTCCGATAAATTCTTGGTACTCGACACCAAAAAGGGAGACAATCCACTTTATTACGGGCAGGTATTGGCGGAAGCCTATGCGGGCTTTAGTGGAGATTTTCATCAACCACACCTTAGAGTCATCGGCAAGAGTCTAAAAAATACGAATCTAAACTTACTGTTCACTGATGAAAAGCAAATCGGACAAAATAGTTTTGTCAAGTTTGTCTCTTTTGCGGAAGAGCGCAGAAAATCCCAAGAAAAAGAAGTAGAAACTACCGTAGCGACCGGTTTAGATATTGATATGCAGCTTGATCTCACAGAAGATGCGGATATCCAATTGATTTTTGATGAGACTTCCGGTGACATCATCAAAAGTAAAGGACACGGCAGCTTTAATATGTACTACAGTCGATCCGGCGAATTCACCATGAACGGGCAATACGTGATTACCCAAGGAAAATATCTATTCACCCTAATGAATTTTATCAATAAGCCCTTCATCATTGAGCCCGGTGGTACCATTACTTGGGAAAAAGACCCAATGGGCGCCACCTTAAACCTAAGTGCCCTGTATCAAGGTCTAAGTGCGCCGGTTTATAGCTTAATAAAAGACGAATTAACTTCTTTTGGGACTTCCAATGACAAGACGGAAGCTCAAAGACCCAGCCAGATAGATTTAGGGCTTAGACTCACTGGCCCTATGCTCAAGCCCAACATCACCTTCTCCATTGAGATTCCCAACCTAATTGGCAACAACAAAAACTATGTAGCCAGCAAATTGAATCTCATCCAAAATGACCCGAATGAACTCAATAGACAAGTATTCGGATTACTGGTTTTTGGTGGATTTCTGCCCCCGGGTACGGCTTTGGGTTTGCAAGAAGACGGAGCCATTGGTACCGGTTTAGCCAGTACCATTTCGGAGTTGCTATCCAGTCAATTTGCCCTTTATGTCAACTCGCTCTTATCGGACATTATCGGTACCGGCAAGATTTATTCCGGGACAGAAGTAGATGTCGCACTCAACTTTTACCAAAGCTATGGAATTACAGAAAACATCGTCCAATCCAAAGCCTTTCAATTTAATTTAAAGAATCACTTCTTCAATAATAGAGTCACCGTCCAATTTGGGGGCAATGTAGGGCTTTCGCAAAATGTATTTAATCCATCCGCTTCAGACTTTGCCGGCGACATTTTGATTGAGATTATTTTGACAAAGAATCGACGGTATCGGGCTCAAATCTACAACCGTTTCTCCCCTGACTACACCGGCAACAGCACCCGCATGAAAACCGGCGTAGGTCTCAGCTACCAACGAGAATTCAACTCCCTAAAAGAACTTCTAAAAGGGGTAAAAAAGGCTGTAAAGGATAAGTAAATTCCGGCACTGCGGTGAGTCCGCTCCCAAAAGTCTATATTTTGAAATCGTTGGAACAGTTGCTAAATACGATATTCGGGATGCAGGCATTCTGTTCAATTGTTGAGTTTACTCCGAAAAGTCGGATGCAGTGGTTTGCTCCTGAGCCCACAAAATTTTATTTGGATTCTTTATGATAACTAGTACGACCGAGACAAGGTGTCGCCCCTACAGGGCTGACAACATAGAGAACACAGCCGGGATGCTCAGCCCTGAAAGCCCCGGCGGGGCGATATCTTTGTAAAAGACTAAAATAGTAGGAATCTAGCTCCGTAGGAGCGACACCACGCTGCACTATGCATCGTAGCAAAATAATTTTTTGTTCTGCGCTTTAATTTCTAGCAGCGCAGACTTTTCGGAGCAGACTCAACGATTGAACAAAATCTCCAAACAGAATAAAAATTGGTAGTTTTGCATCAAAATACTTTTAGAAGTCAACTCAACGGTACAACGAACAGACAGCCAAGAGAGCGCCCCCTTGAACCTGCCGGCCGCAGGCGGACGCCGAAGTCAATTGAACCTGCCTGCAGCAGGCAGGCGTGCGAAGCACATATTGAACGCCGAAGGCAAAAAAGTGGAGCTGGAGGGAGTCGAACCCTCGTCCAGACAAAGCGTCACAGAACTTTCTACATGCTTAGTTTTCGTTCGAGTTTTCGAGAAAGCTGCAAGCACGAAAACAAGCGGCAGCTCTCCTTATCTTCTGAATTTCGGGGAAACAGCTCGAAGCCCTTCTGTCCCCTACTCCTGAGTTTTTTTGATAAGCGTCACGCTGTGTATCAGGTATCAAGCGTAAGGCCTAGAGGCTTTCTAATCTATCCAGATTAGGCAGCCATGGCTACATTGTAGTTGCCAATTAAGGTTTTGCAAGTCATTTTTTACAGAGTGAACTTACGTGCTCTGGCATGCTTATTAAGCGACTTTCTTTCCTGTCAATACCAGTCAGCCCCTTTGGACGTACCACTGTACAAATCGGCTAGATTATTCCATCCCCGATTCCATCTACTATAACATCAATACACACTAAATTGTTCCCACCTACTAGTAAAATCCCAATCATAAATCCAAATCTCTCAACTAGCGAAGCGAATCAACTTCTTCAACTTTCTCAACTAGCAGAATATCGAATGTAGAACCCCAAATGTCGAATAATGAAGTAAAAATCCCAAACAAATACCCATATCTCTCAACTAGCGAAGCGAATCAACTTCTTCAACTTCTTCAACTTCTTCAACTTCTTCAACTTCTTCAACTTCTTCAACTTTCTCAACTCAGCGAAGCGAATCAACTTCCTCCACCTACTCCAGCCCATACTGTTTAATCTTCCGATAAAGCGTCCGCTCCGAAATCCCCAAATCCTTGGCCGCATCCTTTCTCCGTCCCTTATGCTTGTCCAACGCTTTCCGGATAAACTCCTTTTCCATTTGTTCCAAAGAAAGTGATTCTTCTACCACTTCCGCTTGTTGATAATGTGCTTTCATTGCGGCATCTACAACAGTGGGTTTGGTATCATTTTGCGGAAGCCAATCATCTTCACCGGTGGGCACCACCAAGTCATGCTCCGGAGCTGTATAAACGGATACCGGAGAATTAACCACACTAGGTGGTGTGGATTCTACCAACAGATTGGTTCGTTCGGTTTCAGGCATACGCAAGTTATTGGATTTGACCAATTCAAAGACCAATTTTTTCAAGCCGGACATATCTTTCTGCAAATCAAATAAAACCTTATAAAGCAACTCACGCTCATGCATAGAACTATCCGCAGGACTCATAATGGAAGGTAGATTTTTTTGTACAATCTTGGGTTTTACCTCCACTAATTCATCCGCAGTTATGATTCTTTTTTCCGAAAGGACAGATAATTGTTCGGCCAAATTCTTCAATTCCCGGATATTGCCGGGCCAAGAATAACCAATCAATAATTGTTCGGCATCCGGATCTAATTCGATAGGGTCTGTGCGATACTTATCGCCAAAATCCATGGCAAACTTCTTAAACAAGATAATGATGTCCTCCCGTCGTTCTTTCAAGGAAGGCACATGAATCGGCACGGTATTCAAACGGTAATACAAATCCTGTCTAAACTTACCCTGATTCACTTGTTTTTCCAAATCCAAATTGGAAGCAGCAATCACCCGGACATTCGTTTTTCTCACCACCGAAGAGCCGACGCGCAAAAATTCGCCACTCTCCAAAACCCGTAACAAATAAGACTGCGTATCCAAAGGCATTTCAGATATCTCATCCAAAAAAATCGTCCCGTTATCCACTGTCTCAAAATAACCTTTCCGGTCTGCTGTCGCCCCCGTAAAAGCGCCTTTATCATGACCAAACAATTCCGAATTGATAGTCCCAACCGGGATGGCGCCACAATTCACCGCAATAAATGGGTGGTGCTTTCGCGAACTCATGGCATGAATGACCCTAGAAAAAACTTCTTTTCCGACCCCACTTTCTCCACTTATCAATACGGTCAAATCGGTATTGGCCACCCTCAAAGCCGTCCCCAGCGCTTGATCCAGCAGCTTGGACTGACCGACAATCCCAAACCGTCTTTTTATCTCTTGTATGTTCATTATCAGTTACTTATGTTAAACAATCTCGCCCCGAAGGCTGGCACTGGTACCACTCAAAATCCGGACATTGACATAATCTCCTTTTTGCAAGGTGGATTTGCCTTTCGGAAAATTCACCACTTTGTTTTGAGAAGTCCGGCCTTTAAAATCATCTTTTGAGCGTTTGGAATCGCCTTCTATCAACACCTTGAATACTTTGCCAATATCCCTTTGATTATGGGCATAGGAAATTTGATTTTGAAGGCGTATGATTTCATTTAATCTTTTTTTCTTTACGTCTTCCGGCACATCGTCTTCTAATCTTTTTTGTGCAGGCGTCCCCGGCCTTTCGGAATAAGCAAACATATAGGCCATCGAATACTGGGCTTGTTCCATCACGTATAAGGTCTCTTTATGCTCTTCTTCTGTCTCGCTACAAAAGCCGGTCATCATATCCGAAGAGATGGCACAATCCGGAATAATATCATAAATTCTTTTGACTTTATTCAGATACCACTCTTGGTCGTAGGTTCTATTCATTAATTCTAATATTCGAGAATTACCGGCCTGCAAAGGCAAATGAATATACTTGCAAATATTTTCATGATCCCGGATCGCATATAAGACTTCATCCGTAATATCCTTGGGATGCGAAGTCGAAAAACGAACTCTCAAATCCGGATGTACTCCGGCAACTAATACCAACAATTGAGCAAAAGTCATTTCTTCTTTGGTCTCCGGATTGACCCAATGATACGAATCTACATTTTGCCCGAGCAAGGTAACATCCCGGTATCCTTTGTTAAACAAATCTTCCGCTTCCGCTAAAATGGAATAAGGCTCTCGACTCCGCTCTCTTCCCCGTGTAAAGGGCACGACGCAAAATGTGCACATATTGTCGCATCCGCGCATAATCGAAATAAAGCTGGAGATGCCATTCTGATCCAACCGGGAAGGCATAATGTCATCGTAAGTTTCTACTCTGGACAAGAAGACATTAACCCCCTTTTCGCCACCTTCTATGGCAGGAATCAGGTTGGGCAAGTCTCGATAAGCATCCGGCCCGGCTACCAAATCCACTATTTTTTCTTCTTCCAACAAAGAAGCCTTCATCCGCTCGGCCATACAGCCCAAAACTCCTACTTTTACATCCGGATTCTTTTGCTTAATCAGGTCATAATACTTCAACCGTTTGCGGATGGTTTCTTCGGCCTTTTCCCGGATAGAGCAAGTATTGACCAAAATCAAATCGGCTTCTTCGATATTTTGGGTATTACCATAGTCCATGGTGTCCAATACCGAAGCGACAATTTCAGAATCATTAAAATTCATCGCACACCCATAAGATTCTATATAGAATTTTTTGGATTTGGGTTCTAGGCTTACTTTTTTCAGTGGCGTACCTTGGATTTTTTCGTCTATCTCTTTATTGAATTTCACCTTGACGTCCTTTCTATCAATCATTTTCTCTTGTTTTCCTTGGTGAAAAGGGTCTGTCCCCAGCCTATTCCGGCTCCACCATTCAATTTTTCTGCAAAGATAAAGGAATTTTAGGATTTGAATGACATTTTGTCAGGGAATCGGCAATTATTTCTTTCTGCTGGTTATGGCTGATTTTTTCCCGCTGGTTTTCGCAGATTTGATTCCCGCAGATGTACGCAGATTTATTTTCCCGCAGATGTGCGCAGATTTAATTCCCGCTGATGTGCGCAGATTTATTTTCCCGCAGATGTGCGCAGATTTTGGCTCATTCTTGGCGACATCATCTCTCACTGCTCAATACATTCTTTTCCCGGAGATTCTCGCTGATTTTCCCCGCTGATTTGTTTCTTTCTTGGCAAGCT
>JALVCY010000623.1 GCA_027009605.1 Saprospiraceae bacterium | reverse complement strand
TGCTTCAATTTTTGTCTGTAGTGACTTTTCGGAGCAGACTCATCGTTCAACTGTTCAACTGAAACTCTGACAATCAACATGTTGGCGTTCAATTTGTCCTTCGGGCGCCTGCCTGCTGCAGACAGGTTCAAATAGCAAGATTTCTTTCCTGCCTACCTTTCACCTTTGCCCCTTAACCTTTGACCTTTAATTACCTTTGACCTTTAATTGCTGCCTACCCGTTACACCGTTATACCGTTATACCGTTAACATCTTAGCCCATGAGTAAAAAATTGCACAAAAAGACGGTGTTTAACTTGTTGACAATCAACACCTTAGTAAATTCTTAGTGGCAACTTCGTGTACTTTGTGGTTAGGCATTGCATTTTTCCTTACCACTAAGTTCATTTTAGATACCACTAAGTTTTCACTAAGAAATGCTTCAAATTCTTAGTGAAAACTTAGTGCAAATCTAAGTGCTCTGAGTGGTTCTTCATCCCTACCCTTTCATCATCCATTTAGCCAATTCCTTATAGGAGATTTTTTTGCCATAAAGCAAGATGCCCATTCGATAAATACGGGCGGAGAGCCAAGCAAAAAACCAAACCCCAAGAATCAGCCCGACTACAGAAACACCAATTTGCCACATCGGCGGGTCGTAGGCCAAGCGGGCAGGCATGACGATTGGAGAAAACAAGGGAAACATCGACGCCCAAACGACCAAGGTCGAATTAGGATCTCTTAAAGCGGCCATCATGATGTACATGGCTATAATAACCGGCAACACGATGGGCAAGGTCAACGATTGACTTTCGCCCACATCGTCCCCCACTGCCGAGCCGACCGCCGCAAATAAAGAAGAGTATAAAAAGAAACCACCCAAAAAATAAAACACAAATAAAGGCAAAATGAGTCCCCAATTAAGCGAAAGTATTTCATGGGTGATTTGCCCGATTTTCTCTGCTTGGGTGAGTGCTTCCGGATGATTCAGCATCTCCGGAGAAAGAGCCGGATTCTGCATCATGCTGAGATCCGTACCGGCGACAAAATTAATCACCAACAGCATGATGGGAATGACTATAATCCAAAAAGCCAATTGAGTCAAGCCGACCGCTCCCACTCCTAGTATTTTGCCAATCATCAACTCGATGGGCTTCACACTCGACATGATGACTTCGACGATTCGGTTGGTTTTTTCCTCCATTACGCTCCGCATCATCATCATGCCATATACAAAGACGACCAGATACATGATGAAACCCATCAACCCACCGATAGCTGCCGATACAATACTGGTGACAGAAGAGCGGTCTTTGCCATTCGGGTCAAGGGGTTCGGGGTTGATAGACACATTGGATTTTAATAATTCTAAAGTCTTTTGATCGACGTGAAAAGATTTCATTTTGTATTTCCGAAAGGCTTGATTAATTCTACTTTTTAGACTTTCGGATGTTTCCAATCCCATTTGTTTGTCGGTAAAATAGAGTGTGTTAATTTCTGATTCTTGTATCGAATCCAGTTTTGGAACAAAAAGCACTCCTTTGTATTCTTCATTTTTGGTGGCTTCTTTGAGCGTATCAAGCGGCGCATCCCGAAACACAAAATCAAAGGTCTTGGAGTCTTCTAAATAATGTTCTAAGACGTGATTCTCATCCAAAACCGCTATTTTTAATACTTGGGAATTGCTCTGCGTCATAATCCAACCGGAGACAAACATGAGCAAGCCGATGCCAATAGGCGTCAGAATGGTTCCCCAAATAAAACTCTTGGATGTGATGCGTGTAAAGTATTCGCGAGAGAGTATTAATTTGACATTGGTGACGTTCATAAGGCCGGTGTGTTTTGTTCAACTTGATTGATAAAGATTTCATTAAAAGTCGGTAAGATTTCTCTAAATGATTGAATATCAATACCTTTTTGGATAAATTCTTGAAGTATTTGGTTGCTGTTGATTCCTTTCGGTAAATGAAAAACTAAGCGCTGCTGCTCATGACTGATAATATCAAGATGGGAGAATCCGGCATTAGGCATCGTCCCATTATAGGTCATCTCAAAGTGGTTTTGCTTAAAACCTTGCTTGATGTCCTTGACATATCCTTCGAGAATATTTTTACCTTGGTTGATGAGGACGACGTATTCACAGATTTCTTCGACTTGCTCCATTCGGTGGGTGGAAAAAATGATACTGGCGCCTTCTTTGTGCAGTTGGCTGATTTCGTCTTTAATCAAATTGGTATTAATCGGGTCAAGTCCGGAAAAAGGCTCATCAAATATTAATAATTTAGGACGGTGGACGACGGTCGAAATAAATTGGATTTTTTGCTGCATCCCTTTGGACAGGTCTTGGACTTTTTTGTCCCACCAGTCCATAATATCAAATTTCTCCATCCATTTTTGAATCTCTTTTTTGGCATCTCTTTTAGAAAATCCCTTGAGTTGTGCCAAATAGATTAAGTGGTGACCGACTTTCATTTTTTTGTAAAGCCCCCGCTCTTCCGGCATATATCCGGTTTGAGAAATATGCTTTCGCGAAAGCGGCTCCCCTCCAAAATATATCTGGCCCGAATCCGGCATAGTAATCGTCGTAATCATCCGTATCAACGTCGTTTTGCCTGCCCCATTAGGACCCAACAAACCCATGATAGAGCCGGTTGGCATTTCAAAAGAAACCCGATCTACGGCTAGGTGATTACTGTATTGTTTAGTGACCTGGTCTATTTTTAGCATGCGCCTTATTTTTTCCGCAAGGATACGTGATTTGTGGAAGAAAGTGGCTATTTTTTCTATAAACCTTCTTTTTTATTAGCCTAATGGGTGGTTGTGTGAACGGTGAGCGGTGAGTAGTGAGTGATGAGTAGTGAGAGATGAGTGGTGAGTTGCCAAGAAAGAAATAAATCTGCGTATATCTGCGGGAAGTAAATCTGCGAAAATCTGCGGGAAAGAAAGCGGTGAGTAGTGAGTAGTGAGTAGTGAGTAGTGAGTAGTGAGTTGTGAGTAGTGAGTAGTGAGTAGTGAGTAGTGAGTAGTGAGTAGTGAGAGATGAGTAGTGAGAGATGAGTGGTGAGTTGCCAAGAAAGAAATAAATCTGCGTATATCTGCGGGAAAAAATCCGCGTATATCTGCGGGAATTAAAATCTGCGAAAAAAAAATCTCCAAACAAAGAAAGTGACGAGTGTTATCTCGAAAGATTAAAAGTAGCACTCAGAAAATAACCAAATTCATACCGAGCAGAAGTCGGAATGGCCTGTCCCGTCGCTCCAAAATAATCCCCCACTTTGTATCCGCGTGCCAACCGTATCGCCTTAGCCCCCATGATACCGCCGGAAATAACCATCCGCTCGGATTTGCCGGCAAAAATGGATGGCCCGAGCAAAAAAGAAGGCGATTTGAAGTCACCGGATAAAGGAACCCCCACCCCAAAAGAACCCCCAACAGTCACCTGTCTGCCGCTTTGCGGATAAAAATGAATCATGGTCACAAACAAAGGCGTAAACTGGTCACCGGATTCCGCAAAAATAGTACTGTCCCGGTTGTAAAAATTTTCGACAGGATCAAAAAAACGTCCAAAACCGATGCCCATACTGGTATTGACCTTGACGCCGCCTTTGACCGGAATTTTTATGCTTCTCTTTTTGAGCAATTTGTTTTGGGGTCGGAGCGTATCCTTCCGGAAAATAGAGATTTCAAAGTCCATTAGGTCGCCTTCCGCCGGTGCGGTAAAAGAATACTCGAATGGATTGGTACTGATTGTCAAGTAGTTGCGATAGATTTTCTCAAAAAGCAAGGGAATATTCACAGCAGGTAATTGCGCTTTAAACGCTCGAGCTTGCTGCCCGAAAATGGCTAAATCCTGTTCTGTATTTTGGTAAAATTTGATTTTTTGGGACGCTTGAGATTTTAATTTTTCCGCAAGGGGCAGCCCCGGAATATAGTTTTCAGAAATCGCATCATGAATGGTCAGCAACTCCGCAAATTGATTGGCAAAACGGTTATTAAGCTGCTCAAATAGATTCAAATCAGCATGCACATTGCCTTCAAAAGTGGTGAAAAAATCCAAAATATTAGTCAGTTGCATCTCCTTTTCATCCATTTGAAACAAGGCGGCCATCATTTCCTGAAGTAGCGCCTTGCGTTTTTTTGTCGAAATGCGTTCATTGTATTGGATGGATTCCATGTAAGGTACGGCGTATTCTGTCAATAAAATGGTATTTTTGTGATTGATGATTTTGCGTTCTGCTTGGATTAATTCTGTGTTTAGCTCTTCTAATTTTTGGACGGCAACAGTGTATTTTTGTTGGATTATTTCTAAGGTTTTGATGGTTTCAGGGGAAGCTTTCTTATCGGATTCTTCCTTATTTTTGTTTTGTTCTGTTTTGGCTGATTCTTCGTGTTCGATGCTTCGACCGGGGGAGTAAGAAGTCGGCACGGTCATGGCGTTTAGTTGAAGGAGGTGTGCTGCACCTGATTGATTCCCAATGAATTGTGAGAAGTCCGGTGATTCTTGACCCAATATTTTGCCGCCAACCAGATTGATATTTCCTTCGGCAATTTTATCATTGATTCCGGTGGCTTTGACGGATGCGTCAAGTGTGTAGTCATTGAAATTAATCAGACGCAGCAGGACGTTTCTATTTTTCTTAGCTGCGGGGCGAGAGATGGGATGCCCGGCCGTGTCCACAAAGGTGATTTGGTCTGAAGTGACATCGTATTGGATAATCAAATCTTGGGCAAGAGCCGTAAAGCAAAGCCCCCAACATAGCAAGCAAGTGCAGAGTGTTTTCATGGTGTTTTAGTTTTTTGGTGTTGTGGTATGGGTGTAAATATAGTCAATTTTTCGATAATAAGTGGCTGATTGAAGAGCCTTTTTGCATTGATATGGGACGCTTTTGGAATCGAAACAACCGGTAAGCTTACGCCAAAATGTCAAATGTAATGATTTGCTCGCGGCATGACTAAAATAAACTATAACAAAACATTAGTTTTTATCGTTATATTGCTGAGAATCACTAACTTTGTGCTTCCATTTGAGAACAAACAAAAATGAAAACATGACCACAGAAGAAAGGTATCAAGAGAAAAAAAGCAACAATTTTATCTTGCCTATAATTTTAGGCCTTTTGTTGCTCGGAGCAGCCGTTTGGGCTTTTACCCTAAAAAGCAAAAATGACAACTTAAATAAGAAGACCGCTGCATTGACCAGTGAAATGACTAAGCTAAAAGAAGTCAAATCCCAATTGCGCGCAAGCGTCGATAGCTTGTCCCAAGCTTATGAAGCATTGAATGAAGAAAACACAAGCCTGCAAGGCGATGTAGAAGCAGCCAACGCCAAAGCCAAAGCCCGCTATGCCAAAATTGCCAGATTGAAAAAACAATTGGCGGAAGCTAATAATTCTAATGCCGGTTTGAGCGCCCAAATTCAAACCCTTTTGGCAGCCAAAAACGATTTGGAAGCATCCATCGTCTCACTCCAAATGCAAAATGACTCTCTAAAAACTTTAACCGTCTCTTTGTCAGAAGACTTGAACCAAACCAAAGAAGACAAAGCCGCCCTGGAAAGACTCAATGCATCCATTAATGATGAGCTCAAACGCTTGACTTTATCTAATTTTAAAGCGACGGCTTTTAACGTAAGTACGCTCTTGAGAAATGGCAAAATCCACATGCGTGCCAGACGGGTGCGCAAGGTGAAGGTCAGTTTTGATTTGACAAATGTACCCGAAAAATATCAAGGCGTGAGACCTATCTATATGGTGATTACCGATGAAAAGGCGACTCCTATACCTTTGGAACACCCAATCAATGCCACCGTCAAGGTGAACGGACAAAGCATTGATATTCAAGCAGTTGAAGCAAAAGAAATCAATATTTCCGATAGCCAAAGACTTTCTTTTACTCATAATTTGGCTAAAAAACTAAAGCGCGGATATTATAGAGTGGCCGTATATACCGACATAGGCATGTTGGGGGGCAGCTCCTTTAGACTGCGATAAAGAGAATGAAAACCAAGTGATTAGGCTGAGTGGAATTTATTCCGCTCAGTCTCTTTTTTGTATCTGTTCAGGTATAAATATAGAAATCTAATTTTGTGGAAACCCTACCACTAAATACACGGAGAAAATACTTAGCTTTGCCCTAAGATGTGGGTTAGAAACCTATGAAAAGAGCGACAAAGCCCCTGTAAACAAAGAACAATAAAACATAAAATAATGAGCGCAAAAGGACTTTTTTTTCTAGTTTTGCTGGTCGGTTTTTCGTCCTGTATTCCTAAGAAGAAATACTTGCAATTGGTGGACGACAAAATGGGCGTCGAAGCCTTTTATCTGGATTCGGTGGCCGCCCTAAATCGAGATATCGCCAGATGCCAAGATACAGTGACAGCCTTGCGGCTAAATCTTGCCGAGCGCAAAGGCGAGAATAATATCTTAGTCCAATTGCGCAACGAATTGCAAGACCAAATCAATGAATTGGAATTGGAAGTAGAACTAAAAAGCAACCAGTCCGCTTCCACAATGACTTCCGTCAAACAAAAATTATCCAAAAAAGACAAGGAAATCAAAGCATTAAAAGCGAAGTTGGCGGCAGTGGATCAAGCCATCAAAAAATACCAAAACCGGCTTTCGGCCTTCATTGGGGATTTGTCGAATGCTTTCCAAGGGTATAGCCCCAACACCTTGGAAATTTCGAGCAAAAATGATAAGGCTGTCTTAGTCCTTTCGGCCAACGGATTGCTTTTCAAAAGAGCCACTTCGACTTCTTTGAGTGACCGCGGAATCGGAATCGTCCAGAAAGTAAGTGAGATTATTAAGCACTATCCTGATTTAGAGATTTTTGTGATTGGCCATACCGATAATCGCAAACCGGCTAAATCCTATAAAGATAATTGGTATTTTAGCACCCTGCGAGCCGTGAGCGTAGTCCGGGAAATGACCCAAACCAATGATGTCAACAACAATCAAGTCTTTGCCGTCGGCAAAGCAGAGTTTGCCCCCATCGCTTCTAACGAAACTTCCGACGGCCGTGCCCGCAACCAACGGATTGAAATCATCGCCCAACCCATTAACCGTAGTATGATACGGGATGTGTTGAAAATTACCGGCAGTAAGTGATGACCGGAAAGAGGGTATCTATTGGGGGAGGCTGACGCCCGTGACAAGCCTACAACTGAAGTTGGCAGGGCCATTAAGCGGCGAGGGACTAGAAAATCAAAAAAAACCTTATATTCGTCCTACCCAAAAAAGAGAACTATGAAAAAATTAGTAAGCATCATCGCCATGCTATGCCTTTTCACCT
>JALVCY010000622.1 GCA_027009605.1 Saprospiraceae bacterium | reverse complement strand
CCGCTATACCGCTATACCGTTATACCGTTATACCGTTATACCGTTATACCGTTATACCGTTAAAACAAGCCGGGGAAGAAGGTGTCGCGGAAGTGGCGGAGCTTAAAATTATCTTGATCCTTGTAGAGTATGGAAATGTAGTCAAATCGAATCTCCCAGTTGTGGCCTATCAATCCCATATAAACAGCGGCGGCATCGGCTATTAGGCTTTGTTTTTTGGGGGTGATGGCCTCTTCGGGTTGACCGAAATAATCGGAAGTACGGGTCTTGACTTCCAAGAATACAAGTACCTGCCCGTCCTTGGCAATAATGTCCACTTCGGCTCTTTTGTGCCGCCAATTGGTCTCCAAAATAGTGTAATCCTTGGATCTTAGATAGGCCACGGCTAGGGCTTCTCCTTTTTGACCAATTATGTTGTGCTCTGCCATTTAGCTGAGCTTGTAGTTGATGTTCATTTCTTGGAGAGCACTGGTTAATTCATGGTCAATCTTTACTTTTCGTTTTTCCGAAAGGAATTTGACGACTTGCTTATTGGTGCGGTCAATGACTAAAAAACGGAGTGTCTTGCGCCCGCGATTGGCCTTGAATAGATTTTCTAACTGATCCATCATCTTGGGCTGTATTTGCGTAAGCGGTAACTGAATCTCAATCGTAGAGGTCTTATTCTCCAATAGAGAAGATAACAAACTCACTTTATTGACCTTCAAAGTCCACTCATTCCGGAAGCGATCCATTCGTATCATGCCTTCGACTAAGACAGAATTGCCGGGCTCGAGTAGGTTTTTGTATTGTTGATAGTCTTCTTTGAAAAGGGCAATCTCCGTGGTGCCGGCGTAATCTTCGAGACTGAAAAAACCAAATCCATCGCCCCGCTTGGTAAACCGGTGATTGGCCTTGGAAACAAAGGCGGCTATCCGTACAGGGGCATTTTTATAATTCATCATCCGGTCAATGGAACAACTGGCAAATTGCTTGACTTCTACGGCATAGTCATCCAATGGGTGGCCGCTGATATAAATACCGGCGACTTCTTTTTCATGGGTCAGCTTTTGCATGAGAGTCCATGGCTGGCAAGCCGGGGGCTCCGGTTGGGGCACCATGACATCTTCGGAAGCGCCAAAAAGGGTATTGGCAGCGGTTGCTTTCTGGTGTTGATAGACTTGGCCGTACTTGAGTAAGTGCTCCATGAAAGTATTGTATTTGCCGCTGGGGGTAAAGTATTGGGCTCGAGTCAAATCAGGATAAAAATCAAAAGCTCCGCCATATACCAAGCTCTCCATGACCCGCTTGTTGAATGCTTTTAGCGGAAGCCGGCGAACCATGTCATAGGGACTCTCAAAAGGCCCGTTTTTATCTCTTTCGGCGACAATCTCATTGACCGGCCCTTCTCCGACGCCTTTTAAGGCAGAAAGCCCAAAACGGATTTTGCCTTCCGGGTTGACGGTGAAGTTTAGGTGGGATTCGTTGACGTCGGGGCCCAATACTTCGACGTCTATCCGTTTGCATTCGTCTAGGAAGAAATTGAGTTTGGTTAAATCATTTTTGGAGTGGGTCATGACCGACGCCATAAATTCCGGCTTGTAATTGGCCTTAAGATAGCCCGTTTGGAAGGCCAAAATCGCATAACAGGCGGCGTGCGACCGGTTAAAACCATAGGACGCAAACCGCTCCATAGTCGAGAATACTTCCCTGGCTTTCTCTTCAGGTACTCCTTTTTCTGCCGCTCCTTTGACAAAAATGGCGCTTTGCTTTTCCATTTCAGCCTTTTTCTTCTTACCCATGGCCCGGCGCAGGATGTCCGCTTGACCGAGAGAATAGCCCCCCATTACTTGGGCTACTTTCATGATTTGCTCTTGATACACCATGATGCCGTAGGTGGGCTTCAAGATTTCTTCGAGCATCGGGTGTGGATACTTCACCACTTCTTTGCCATGTTTGCGGGCGATATAGGTCGGGATATTGTCCATCGGCCCCGGACGATACAGGGCGTTCATGGCGATTAAGTCTTCAATATCGGTAGGTTTGAGATCCCGCATGTGTTTGCGCATGCCTTCGGATTCAAACTGGAAGATGCCAATCATATCACCCCGCTGAAATAATTCAAAGGTTTTGGGGTCATCTAAGGGAATATCGTCTAATTGAATCCGATGGTCTTCGCCGTATCGAATGACGATGTTTTCTACGGCATCTTTAAGTATAGACAGTGTCTTGAGCCCCAAAAAGTCCATTTTTAGCATGCCGGCAGATTCTACATACCGGCCGTCATATTGGGTCACAAACAGGTCGGCGTCTTTAGCGGTGGCGACGGGGATGTATTCGCGGATGTCACTAGGGGCAATGATTACGCCGGCGGCATGAATTCCGGTATTTCGGACAGAACCTTCTAATGATTGGGCCATTCTAAGGACTTCTCCTTCAAGGCTATTGGCTTGCGCAATTTCTTGTAATTTTTCGATGTTTTGAATATCTTCGGCAGGATAATCTTTCGATAATTCTTTGATGGTTTTCACCAAAATCTTTTTCAACTTGGTGCCCGGCTTGGTCGGCACCAACTTGGCCAAACGGTCGGCTTCATTTAACGGAAGTTCCATGACTCTGGCGGTATCCCGGATGGATAGTTTGGCGGCCATGGTGCCATAGGTGATGATTTGGGCTACTTGATTCCGTCCGTATTTTTTGACTACATAGTCGATTACTTTTTGTCGCCCGTAGTCGTCAAAGTCGATATCAATATCAGGCATGGAAACCCGCTCCGGATTCAAAAATCTTTCGAAAAGTAGATTGTAGCCAATGGGATCCACGTTGGTAATCCCCAAAGTATAGGCAATCGCCGAGCCGGCCGCCGAGCCCCGCCCGGGCCCAACCCAAACCCCCAATTCCCGAGCCGCATTAATCAAATCTTGCGTAATCAAAAAGTAACCCGGAAATCCCATGTTGTCAATAATCCCTAATTCGTGATCCAAGCGTTCTTTGGTCGCCACGCTCAATTCGCCATACTTGCGCTTCGCACCTTGGTAGGACAAGTGGCGCAGGTATTCCGTTTGGGAGCTGAATTCAGGTGGGATAGGGAAGTTGGGCATCAAAATATCCCTAGTGAGTTTTAAAGGTTCGACCTTATCAAATATTTCCATGGTGTTGTCAATCGCTTGAGGGACATCATGAAACAGGTCGGACATTTGTTGGGTCGTCTTAAAAAAGTAGTCTTCACTGGAAAAGCGAAAGCGATTGCTATCCGAAAGATTACTCCCGGTATTGATAGACAACAAAACATCGTGTGGCTTCGCATCTTTTTCTTCGAGATAGTGGGAGTCGTTGGTGGCGATTACTTTTAGGTTATACTTTTTGGCGAATCCCATTAGGATTTGGTTGATGTCTTCTTGGCTAACTCCTTTACCATCAATGTTTTCCAAGCCTTTATGTCGCATTAATTCTATGTAGAAATCTTCTCCAAACAAATCAATCCACCATTGCAATTCTTTTTCTGCTCCTTCCACATCTCCATTCAAAATTAATTGGGGGATGGTAGCCGCCAAACAACAACTGGTAGCAATCACCCCTTTACTATGCTTGGCCAAGACTTCTTTGTCTATTCTCGGGAAAGAGCCGTACAGACCTTCCGAGTATCCGATGGAGGAGAGCTTGGCTAGATTGTGGTAGCCTTCTTGATTTTTGGCTAGGAGTAATTGGTGTTTTCTCCGGTCTCTTTTCCCTTCTGATTTTTTAAAGCTGTGCTGGTGTCTGTTTTCGACAAGATAAAACTCACAGCCTACAATGGGTTTGATGCCTGATTTATTGGCTTCGGCCACAAATTCAAAAGACCCAAACATATTTCCATGGTCGGTAATGGCCACGCCCTTCATGCCATCTTGGGAAGCCTTGGCCATGGTGCCGGCAATGGAAGAAGCTCCATCTAATAAGGAATAGGTGGTGTGGGAGTGTAAGTGAACAAACTTTGACATAGAGGAGCGTTAGTGTAGTTATCTGAAGCAGGAATTGTTTAGTATCGGGGTGAAACCCGTATTTCTTTACAAAGATACTATTTTTTTTTGGTTGGGCTTGGTTGTATTTGATTTTTTTAAACAAAGATATCCTTGGACTTGATGAGTTGCTTATAGGTCAACAAGAATCAAAAAGCAGGAATTTAACAGAAAATACCTGTACCTTGCTTGGAAAATCCTGCAGAATGACTAAGTTCTTGGCGTGATTTGAACGTGATGGTGAATGGTGAATTTTCATTATGATGCTGAGTGGCTGAGATGTGCCCATGTGTTGAATTCTATGTAAATTTTGATTCCCAAGATTATATGGGGTGGCGGGAAACTTAGTAGCGAAAATGACAAGAAAAATGAAAAATCTACTTTCAAATATTTTGTTCTCTTTTTTTCTTCTTGTCCAGATTTATTTATTTTATGCTTATTATATAAAGACTGTGTTGAAGGATGACTATATTCGTGCTAACCGACTAAAATGGCTTTCTTTTTTTAGCGTCATAATGGCTATTTTAGGTATGTTGCTGATTAAAAAATAGATGTAACTATTTAGCCACCCGCTAATTTTCGCTAGAAAATGCCCTTTTTGCGCCTGTTTTTGCTAAAATTTTCTCACGTAGCCCAGCTACGCTTCAAAAATTGTAGCTTCAACATCCACAAAAATGCCTATTTTTGTAACGGGCGTAAGTTTTCGGAAAAAATGCGGCTAAAGCCGGCTTCCCACTTAGTTTTGGTCCGTCAGCTAAAGCAGACGGTAAAAGCTAAAGCAGATGGAAAAGCTAAAAGTAGATATTCCGGGAAAAATCCAAATACCTTGGTTTTAGCCTGCTTTACTGTAAGTTTTAACCGATGAAGCAGAAATAAAACTATTGGAGGCTTATGTCTATTTAACCGTTGGTTTTACTTAACCGTTGGTTTTAACCAACGGACAGGCAGCAAAGCTCTTAGGGGCTTTAGCCCCATTGACTTGCTAAAGAAAATACCAAAAAATGCGGCTAAAGCCGGCTTCCCACTTAGTTTTGGTCCGTCAGCTAAAGCAGACGGTAAAAGCTAAAGCAGACGGAAAAGTTTAACCGATGAAGCAGAAATAAAACTCTTAGGGGCTTTAGACCCATTGACTGACTAAATACCAAAGTCTAGTAAGTGCTATTTTTTTAAGTCATGTCACTGTGGTATTTATCGAAAAGTAAGGGACAAAACCCGACTACGCCCTACTGGTTGAGTCAGAGCTAAGCGAATTTTGAATCATGTAGGTCTGAGCGAAACAAAAAAAACAAAATGAATACTGCTGATACCAGCGGATGTGTAACTATTGCAAAAAGATAATGGAGAAAGGACATGTTATACTAAATAATATCTTTAGAGATTTAAGGAATAGTGATTACTATTTTTTGGCTGGTGTAATTATTGATGGAATAGTTAATCCGGGTGACCTGCTCAAGAGTGATGATAAATTGCTCTCTAAAGTTGATTCTATAGAATTATCTTTGGAAGATACATTTGTGATAAGGGTTTTGATACCTGATGATATCGTGATACGTACTTATTTTGGAAGGGAAATTGTTGTTTTTCCTGCCGGTGGTGACCTTGCAAGTCTGAAAAAAACAAAGTAACAAAGTCAAATAGAAGATGAAAGGTAAGTTTAAGCTTATAATCTGCGAATCTACATCCGGTATAGTCTTGGATGAGCATTTGAATTATTCTGCAAATAGTGAAAAATCGTGTTTGTTTTTTGATTCTTTGGACAATGTTAAAGTTTTTATTGAGAGATATAAACGAAGTGATAATATTTGCTTTGAAGTATTTAATTCTGACCAAGAATTAGTTTATGAACATGAAAATGTTCCTAAAACTGGGGATTGATGACAAAACGGTACTTGCAATTGATTGCCAAAGTCTGCGTTATAGTGGAGTATGAACGGTTCAGGGGCTAGGTCGAGTCAAATGGCAAAATTTTCCCGCAAGGACGATAAACGCTAAAACAAAACGATGAAACGGATTCTAATTTTATTTTTGTGCTCATTCTTCTTATTTTCCTGTAGTCGGCAGGTAAAAAAGGCACAGGCTCAGCCCCCCAATAAAACGGATAAAAAATCTCCGGTTGCCGGTGACAAGAAAAAGGTTATTGATCATGCCAAACCTTTTGAAGAACCGCCACGGCCTAAAAGCAAGCTCGAGCAAAAACGGGAGCGGATTCGCCAAGTGATGATTGGTAATGATGCGCCGGATGGTCTCATTACGGATGTGCATGGAAAGGTAAAATCTACCGCAACCTACCGAGGGAAGCTCTTAGTTATTGATTTTTGGGCTACCTGGTGCGGGCCGTGCTTACAGGGCGCTCCGAAATTCAAGGAAATCGCCAAGCGATATGAAAGCGATCAAGTGGCGTTTATCAGTGTGTCGATTGATAGAGAGTACAATACTTGGAAGCAATTTTTGGAGAATAACCAATGGGATGGAGAGCATTATTGGTTGGGGATGAACCGGGACGAAGACCTGTTTTCTTTCTTGTACAAGGAAGTGGATGATGAAGGACAACCTAGGGTGATTATTGGAGTGCCGAAGTATGTTATTATTTCCCCGGAAGGGAAAATCTTGGATAATGAAGCCGAATTCCCTACAAATCCGGCCTTTGAAGCCCATATAAAACGCTTGGTGTCCGGGCTTAAGTAGGGGGGGGCTTGCGCAAAATACCAAATTTATAATAGTCTATTTCCAGTCCGTATCTTCCAAAGAAAACAGGTCTCCAACTTCCTTTTCAAAGATTGTAGCCAAGCGTAGCGCTAAGACTGTAGAGGGGACATAATTGATTTACGATTTTAGAAGTGATTAGATTTGGGTTTTTGATTAGATTGTTCCTTTGAAAGCCAAAGCAAAGTTGGATTTTTTGTTGGTAGTTCCAAATTTATTTGGAACACGTTTTTTCAGCCAAATAAATTTGGCTCTACCAAGCTCCCCAAAATATTTAAAGGCCGTAGGGGGTTTCCTTGTGAAACCCCTACGGGGATTTTTGGGGATTTCTTGATGAAAGTCTTTAAATATTTTGGGGATTTGGGGCAAGAACTATAATGGGGACTATTCTCAACTTCTCAGCTCTTACTTCAATCTTAACTTTGTTGATGTGAAAAGGCGTGCCTTTTCACTACGTCTCTGCGATCTTCAATCTTAACTTTGTTGATGTGAAAAGGCGTGCCTTTTCACTACGTCTCTGCGATCTTCAATCTTGACTTTGTTGATGTGAAAAGGCGTGCCTTTTCACTACGTCTCTGCGATCTTCAATCT
>JALVCY010000621.1 GCA_027009605.1 Saprospiraceae bacterium | reverse complement strand
TATTTTATTTGCTACAATCTGACCGATAGTGTCCGTATAACCATAAACCGTATAAGAAATATCTTTTCTATCTTTAAATGACTCTACAAATCTTTGCAATTTTTCCCGGCTACGGTCGGTCACCAAATACTCATTTTTATCAAAATATAGGACAATCGAATCTACATCTCGGCTTACGCAATTATTATTAATATCAGTAGGTCGATAGGGGCGTACTACAATGTCATCAATATAGTATCCTGCTATTCGCTCGTCTGTTAGAGATAGACCCTTTCCTTTAAGATAGTACTTGAGCCTATCATCCTTTGCTATAGAAAAGTCTGTTTTATCTGATCCTAAGAAATTTCCTATCAGAATATGCTGACCACTATTGGTCACAGAGAAAGTACCTGAAATCGTTTCCCAAGCACCATCTTCACTTATAATATCACAATAATTAAAATCAGGTTTAATTTTTTTATAATAGGGTTGTAATTTAATATTCCCGGAAGGATATGGTTTAGTTAAAACCTTCAAGCCCAGATTATTAGACGCAACCATACACATCATATGAGATGTATCCGTTGTCCCCCAAGTACCTAAAAAAAACCGCCTTTCTCCATTTGCCCATGAAGAATAATTACATTTTACTCTAGCTTCAAAATAGTAAATACTATCAGGGCTTAATGGCTGAGACAACATCCCTTCCAGATAATCAATATGTTCGTAAAAAATAGAATGCTCTCCAGACAAATAAAATTTTAAACAAAAATTACCAACACTATCCGGATCATGAACAACAAAATATGCTTCAGGATAAGGAATAAACCGCCAACCTTTGGCAACAAATGTGTACTTATTCGCCAGTCCAACGCGGTCTCCATTCTTCAATATCCTAAAAGGTCGCTTCGGCTTAAAATGTGTAGAATCCCAAGAAACACCCGTCATATCTAATTCATTCTTAATAGAATCTACCTCATCAAAGCTTCCATTAATCACCAAATTTTGGCCAACTAACAAACTTGGGAGAAATAACAGAAACAGAAAGTATTTTAACATCATAACCCAAAAAAATAAATTTAAACTATCTCCTCATTCCAAGGCTTCGGAGAACTCCCTTTGAAAACGGTTTTAGGCATATCTGTATTTTCTGCTGGTGCAAAAAAATGTAGATTTGGTATCAACACAAGCCATTATTTAATTTGTTTCTTTTTGATAGTTTGTTCAAATGCTGCTAGCGCAGCGTTCAAATTGGCCTTTGGCCGTTCAATTGGCTCTTCGAGCCGTTCAAATGGGTTTTTAGTCAGTTTTGGAGATGGATTATTTTTTTCCCGCAAGGAAACCGGACATCTCACTAGCCATATTATTTGCGAAAGCTTCATTCCTATCCATTATTTAATATTTACAGGCATTAGCCGACCATCGGAGCACCTTGCAATAGCTGTATAAGCTGCCGGAACCAATAAGATTTCTAAACTATTTAATTCATCCAAACTTTTTACTATTTTATTATAGGCGGGAACAGCGAGATGGGGATTTTCATCTTTATAATAAACACTAAGGACAATCGGAAATGCTATTTTCTTGCTTCTAGTACGAAAATGATAGACCTTCCTTTTCTCCCAAAAAGGCATCCAACTAACATCACCACTTGAAAAAGGGTGCATCACTTCAATATCCGTTGTCTTAATATTGCGTCTGGCTAATCTACAAAAATCATGAGTACCAAGCACCACCCCATCCTTTTCCAACACACACGGCCAATTAGCCAATTGAAGAGAATCTAC
>JALVCY010000620.1 GCA_027009605.1 Saprospiraceae bacterium | reverse complement strand
ATCCGGGTCGGCATGGAAAAATAAAGGACATTAATTATTTTACTCGCCGCCTTGATAACTCATTGAGTATGAACGGACAAGTAGGGCACAACCAATATCTTGATGTGACCACTTCTTACTTAAATTACCAACGCTATCATGATACTTACGATGTGAATCCGGTTACGGGTGCGAGCGTATTGTCCACCAAAGACACGCCTGACAAAAACATAGTGAAGTATCGTTATGCCGGAGTTAAAGCCAGTTTGGGACAAAATAAAGAATCTGATGTCATGAATTATATGATGGGCATTGATGTGAATGCGGAAGAGTCCGCGGGAGAACGGATACTGGATAAAAAGCAAAGCATCGGCACGAGTGCTATTTTTGCCAGCTTTAATTACAAGTTATTGAATAACCGCATTGAGCTCCAGCCCGGGGGGAGATATACCTACAATACAGCTTATGGCTCTTTATTTTCTCCGGCTTTTAACATAAAGTGGACTGTGGCAAACAATCAAAAGTTGCGTTTTGCTTATGCACGTGGATTTAGGGCTCCGACGATTAAAGAGTTGTATTTGGATTTTCATATCAAAGCAGGGCCTGTTACCTACATAATTTCCGGGAATGAAAATCTGGAAGTAGAAAAGTCACATAGTTTTAATTTGCAGTATTCTTGGAATGCTTATTTGGGAAATAAAAAGTCCTTATTGATAGAACCATCCCTTTTTTACAATGATATTAATAATTTGATTGATTTGAGCGTGTTGAAAGACAATAAGCGCCATTACATCAATATTAATAATTTTAAGTCAATGGGTGGACGTATTAATTTGGCTTATGTACCGTCTGCAAGTCTAGTCTTAAAGCTGGGCATTGGGCAGACCGGGCGCTACAACCAATTTAGTGAAAAGAATGATTCGGAGTCTATTATTTATACACCGGAATTATCTTCATCTATTGGTTATACGATAAGAAAATTAGGTTTGCACCTAAATACGTATTACAAATATACCGGAAAAAGAAAAGGATTTTACTATGACAAATCGTCAAAGGAAATCAAAGAAACGATAAAGTCAGATTTTAACAATTTGGCATTGACGATATCAAAAGATTTCTTCCAAGAAAAACTTAGCATTCAGCTGGGTGGAAAAAATTTGTTTGATGTAACAGATGTCGAAGTAACGAATGCAGAGGGCGGCACGCATAGTCGTAATTTACAATTATGGGGGCGGTCATATTTTGCGAAAGCTACGGTTAATTTTTGATAAATAAACTCACTTTAGATGATTCTTGACAATGTATTAAGAATGATCAAAACTCAACAAAATTCAGACAGATGAAAAACATTATTTTTCTCTTCGCTTTAGTTCTTTTTGGAACTACACTTTTCGCTCAAAAATTTGATGTTTCTGCGGAAGTAAGACCACGTTTTGAAAGCAGACATGGTTATAAGTCATTGGCTGTCAAGGATATAGACGGCGCTAATTTTATTTCTCAACGGACTCGGCTGAACTTTAAGTATCAGCAAGCTAAGATGAGATTCGGATTGTCATTGCAAAATGTTCGTGTCTGGGGAGACGTAAGTACTTTGGCCAGTTCGGATAAATCCAGTTCTTTTCATGAAGCTTGGGCCGAAGCCGTATTGTCCGACAAAGTCTCTCTAAAAATGGGTCGTCAAGAAATTATCTATGATGATCACCGGATTTTTGGTAGTGTAGGTTGGGCGCAGCAGGCACGTAGTCATGATGCTTTTATTGCAAAGTTTACACCCAATGCAAACAATAGAGTTGACATTGGATTAGCCTTGAACTATGACAAGCAAAATGGTGTCGATCAGATATATAGCAATGTAGCCGGATATAAGAATTTTCAATATGCTTGGTATCACGGTAAGTTTGATAAATTAGGCGTAAGCGTGTTACTCTTAAATACCGGTGTAGAATATCCGGATTCGACAAAGCAAAAGATTGGATTTATGCAGACCATCGGTCCTAGATTGACTTACAAATCCGGCAAGCTTAGCCTAAATGCAGCTACTTACTTCCAAACAGGAAAGAAGGTAAATGTTACTACCGGTACGAGTAATGATGTGAGTGCATTGTATTTCGGTGCCGGAGCCAACTATAAGGCTACAAGCCAGTTTATGATTGGAGCGGCAGTGGATTATTTGTCCGGAAAAGACATGGATGACAACTCTCGCGATTATAAATCATTTGCTCCTTTATTCGGAACCAATCACAAATTTAACGGATGGATGGATTACTTTTATGTAGGCAATCATTTTGGGTCTGTCGGCTTAATGGATATAAATGCAACCTTAGCGTATAAGAAAGATAAGTTTTCTGCAAAGGTCATTCCGCACTTCTTTTCTGCGCCTGGAAAAATTGTAAAAGCCGGAAAGACATTGGATAAAAATCTAGGAACAGAAATAGATTTTACTATGGGTTATGCCATTTCGAAAAATGTAAAAATGATAGCCGGTTATTCCATGATGTTGGCTACCGAATCTATGGAAGTTGTTAAGGGTGGTGGATCTAAAGACGAAAACAATACATGGGGCTGGTTGATGTTTGTATTTAAACCAAAGTTATTTTCTCATACCGTACCCGAAGTAAAGTAGTACATTTTTTTTGATTAATAGACCGGTGGCACCGGCTTCGGCTTGGTGTCACCGTTTTTCATTTTAGGTTGAATGAAATATTTATGGATTTTTGTTACGCTATTTTGTCTGTCTTGCCATACTAAACAGGAAGATTACTCTCTAGTTATTTTGGATAAGGGAGTAGTGAATACTTCATTCGCAAACCAAATTGACGAACCCGGGCGGATGCTTCTAGGCTGGTACTTGTATGCTTATGGGAATGAATGTACAGGAAGTAGCGAAAAGCCAAAATGCCAATTATTAAATTTGTTAGGCATTGATAATGAATGTGATACGTCTTACATTCAATCGCTCAAACAGTGGTTTGCCGGTGATGTATATCGAAGTATCAAGCTAAGATCTTGCCCGACCTTACCCCAAAAAGGAGCCATTCAAAACGAATTTAAGTACATCGCTTTGGAGCGCAAAAAAGATCATTTGACCATCTCTTTTCAGGTTGACGGAATGAATAATTCGCAAGAGAAAAGCTGGAATATGAAAAAAAAAGAATCATTTTGGGTGGGGGATGGACGGCTTGAATTTTTGGAGTGAAAGGGGGTAAAATGAATAAATATTTTTTGAATTTACGAAAGGTTGTAGTGCGGAATAAGTTCATTACTCTACTAATTCCGCAATAAAGCGAGTAAAAGGTATCAAATTACCTTTCACACTAGCTTCTTCCAGCGCATTCATATATCGTGTTCTTTGTTCTACGGGGATAATGACCCAAGAATAGCCTCCTGAAGCCAGCATGGTATTCATTAAAAAACGTGCCATACGACCATTGCCATCTACATAAGGATGGATGTAAACGAAAAAGAAATGACCTAAAATGGCTCTGACTATTGCATCCGGTTCTTGTGTTAGCATTTCTATCAATGCCGGCATAGCATCTCGTACAGCCCGGCTGTTCATCGGAGTATGCATGGAATTAGAAATATATACTTGGGTATTTCTAAACCCTGCTAAGTCCGAAGCTTTTATAATTCCGGCTGTAACACTAGGAGCAAACAAGGCTCGATACCATGTCCCAAAATCGTCGCCAAAAGCAAGCCCGGCATTTTTGCCTTTTAGAATATCAGTAATGGTGGCTAGAACCAATTGGCTTGCGTCCCAGTACCCTCTTGCAGCCATGGCATCTCTTTGGTCTTTATTTTTATCAAAAACCCATTGACCGCTTTTTACCCTTTCTATTAATTCTTTAGTAACCGCATATTTTTCGATTGATAAAGAGTGGTATGCATCCATTACATAGATTTCTTTTATGGCTGCGATATGGTCTTCAAGCTTATTAGAAGTCTTGGGTTTGTTGGGAAAAAGATCTAAAATAGGATTGCGCATTTCTAACCATCGTAATCGTATCCTATTGGCATAAGGGGAGCGTTCTAGTATATTTAGTTCTTTTGGAGTGGCTGTTAAAAAAGGGTCTGTTTCTCTTATTTTATAGCCTGCAATGGTCATGGTGCCCACGATTTCATCAGCCATTTTTGATTGACCAATATTCCGTAAAGCACCGGCAAGTCTTCCGGCTTTGGCAGAATGTCCTCCTTCCAACAATATTTTTAACAAAGCCGATGTGTCCTGGATAGATGCCAACACAACACGGACTTCTGTAGCATTTTGTTTATAAACAACGGGGCTGGAATACACTAATGCAGCCTCTTTTGTCATTATTTGCAAGCCGGTTTCTATATGCTTTTCAACAGTAGGATTCAATGGTGATTTTAGTATATACATCGAAGTATCATAGAGTAACGGAATGGTTTTATTGGTTCCTTTAGGCGAGCGAATAATTAGCTGATTGGATACCGTTCTATCACCTGCATGAATGAGCAATGACTGTTCGGCCGAAAGGCAATAGTTCTTACCAAATTTATCCGATAGATACTGTGCACAAAATGGCCAGTAGGATATATACCAAGAAGTTGTATCCCCCTGTCGAATGCTTGGGTCAGTTAATAAAAACCAATATTTTGTGACTTTCGTCAAAAATCCGGCATGTACCAAGCGTTCTCGATGGGTTTTGCTTATCCGGGATAAATGGATAGCTACATCACCTTCTGCTAAAAGGTGATGTAGGACTTCTAGGGATTCTGCTAGTTTCTTATTTCGCTCTTTCATTGCTTTTGAGTGGTTGTCCGGAAACTCTGATGATTGTCCAATGCGCTTAACCCTGTTGGCTTTACAGCTTGTGCAATTATTAGCCTACAAGGTGTGCAATAATTAGCCTACAAGATGCGCAAAAATTAGCCCAGAAGCAAGTTTTTGTGTGAAAAAAATATACTTATTTGATTATCAGTTGGTTATGCTTGAATGTTTAGCCGTGTATTGAATCACTTTTCGTTATATTCTGCTTGCAAAAATAGGAGCACCTAAACAGTTAACTATTTAAAAAGTCTCTCATAATCAAAAGACTTTCATATACATAAGGGTCTTTCTTTACCTTAGACTCCCAGTGTTTGATAGCTTCAGGACTATATTTATTTTTATTAATAATTTTTACTTGAAAAGGGAAGTCAAAAAGTAATTTACTATCGGCTTGTTTTTTGTTTTTATATTTTTCATAATTCAAATTGACAAGCTCCTTCTTAGATAATTTCAGTGCTTTTTCTTGAACTGATTTGAAAAAAGGACTCTGTGCAATTCGTTTATTACTTCTTTCTTTCAATGTAGCAATATTTTTTATAGCTTCTTTTTGAATTTCTTTTTCTAGTAGTAAATCCGGAAAAGTCAGGGCATGCTCGAGTGCTCTTTCTCCTGTCGGAATATACATTTTCTCCGTCGGTAGAATAATGTCTGGAGTAATGCCTTTCAGCTGATTGGAATGCCCGCCGCCTGAGTAAAAAGAACCATGTGTTAATTTTATACTTCCTATGCTTGTTGAGTCATCATTGGCTGTAACATTAGAAAATCGCTGAAAGGAGCCCTTCCCAAAAGTTCTACTTCCAACAACTATTCCCCTTCCATAATCCTGAATAGTCCCTGAAAGAAGCTCTGATGCAGAAGCACTATTACTATTCACTAGCACAATTAATGGTTCTTCAAATTGGGCTGTAGTATCGCTATCCTCAACCGCTCCTAGATTTCCATCTTTTGAAATAAAATAGGAACAAACACCGCCTTTTAGGAAGTATCCAATAATCCTATTCGCTTCACCACTAGAGCCACCTCTATTGTCTCTAACGTCAAAAAGCAATCCTGCAACCTTATTTTTCTTTAGCTCAGTAATCGCATCCAATACATCACTGGCAGAGCCAATTTCTCCGGCATAAAATCTGGGTAGTTTAATATAACCAATTTTCTTTCCTAATTTTTCAAATTCCAAAGCAAATGCTTTTACACGATCATACTTGATTTTTGCCCGCTGGATAGTTACTTCTTCAACTTCTTGCTGCCTATTTTTAATTTTTACAGTTACCAAAGACCCTTCTGTTCCTTTCAGTAAGCTTATAATTGCTGATAAGCTCAATCCTGCTACATCAATATATTTATCTTCATTCCTAACGGCCAAAAGAAGATCTCCTTTGTGGATTTTCCGTGTTTTCCACGTAGGGCCGTCAAAAGGTACATCCAGAACTACCGGATACCCACCTTCATCCACATTAATCACCATTCCAACGCCAACATAAGAGCGATTAAAACTATTATCCCATCGTTTCTTAGCTTCTAGGGAAAAAAATTTTGACTGAAAATCATTAAGTCCAACATAGGAGTTGATGTATAAATCAAAAATTTCTTGTTTTGATCTATTCTCATTAGTTTCAAAATATTTGTTAAAAAACTTTTTCGTTTTAGATTTCGCAATCACTTTGTTTTTTGAAAAATCCAGTTTTGGATTTGCAAGTACACTTATATACAATTCTTCAATATAACGATGCTTGATTTTTACTCTCCATTTCTCTTTTAATTCTGTATTAGTTTTTGAAAAATCCGGATAGTCATTCACATAAAAATCATCGCCGGATATATCAAAATCGGATGCTATCCAATGGTGGGCTGTTTTTTTTGCCCAAGCCAATCTCTTTCGGAAAAGAGCATTCACCTTATTCAGAAAAACAGTCTTTCCGTCGATTAACTCATCGTCTAAAGTTGTGTCGTACTCCCTTAATTTATCAATATCCTCTTGCGTAAAAATTAATTTATTCTTATCAACATCGTTGAAGTACTTTTGGAACATATCCACAGAAAGTTCGTCATTAAGCGTCTTCGGTGATACGTGATGGTCTTGAACAACAGAAACAATTTTCTTAATCTCATTAGATTTGTGGTCGAATGAATATTCTGAAACTTTACAACTAACCAAAAAAAACAACAAAAAGATGAATGACCAACGTGTAACCATGTCTAACATTTTTTTACCCAAATGTATTTTTGGGTATCCGAAAATACTAAAGTGTACCCAATTCCTTGGACAGACCTAGGACAAAGCTAAGAAATGTTTGGCACTTTCCCATAGTTGGGCAGCCATATTTTTTTTAGCAGCCTTTTTTTGAAACTCTATGCATCATCTTATGCAAAGCCCACACAAGGAGCAGCTGTTGAAGCTTTTATTCTTTCTCTATGTTTTTAAACAATTTTTTTTTACAGAACCATTGTGTGAATTAATTTCCGAATAGTTATGTTTATAATGTTGTGCGGGACGATAAAATCGTATGTGCTTTC
>JALVCY010000619.1 GCA_027009605.1 Saprospiraceae bacterium | reverse complement strand
CAACTTTTTCAACTAGCGAAGCGAATCAACTTTCTCAACTTAAAAAAACTAACAGAATATCGAATACAGAACGCCGAATATCGAATAATGAAGTAAAATCCCAATCAAATACCCAAATCTCCCAACCTGCAAAGCTCTCAACCACGGAGTCCGAAGGACAAGTTCTCAACCTAGAGAGCCGAAGGCGAACGTCTCAACTTTCTCAACTTCTTCAACTTTCTCAACTAACAGAATATCGAATGATGAATGCCGAATGCCGAATAATGAAGTAAAATCCCAGTCAAAAACCCATATCGTCTCAACCTGCAAAGCTCTAAACCACGGAGTCCGAAGGACAAGTTCTCAACCTAGAGAGCCGAAGGCGAACGTTCTCAACTTCTTCAACTTTTTCAACTAGCGAAGCGAATCAACTTTCTCAACTTAAAAAAACTAACAGAATATTGAATACAGAACGCCGAATATCGAATAATGAAATCAAGAACAAACCACTACCGAAGCCAAAGACCAAAAGCGCCACAGGCGCGCCCCAAAGACCAAAGACCAAAACAACCCCCCAAAAACCACGTTAACCTCCAACAAACCACAAAAAAACCTACATTTGCCCAGCAAAAGCAATTAAATGGGAGTCATCCAAAGACAAGGCATCAAGCAATCCATCGTTTTTCTCTTAGGCGCTGTCATCGGCGGACTAAACACTATTTTTATATTCACCTATGCCTTTCAGCCCAATGAAATAGGATTAATTCGGGTCTTTCAGGATGCGGCGATACTGGTTACGTCCTTTATCATATTGGGATCTTCGGGACTCACCATACGGTTCTTTCCCAAATTCAAAGACAAGGACAGTGGACATCATGGATTTTTGTCCCTAATCCTGACTATGACCGGAATCGGTTCCTTGATTTTCCTTCTTTTTGTTTTGGGCTTCAAGGATCAGATTATAGACTTTTATCGAGACCGCTCACCGCTCATCAGCCAATACTATTACTGGCTTCTACCGGTTGCCATCGGATTAAGTCTGTCGGGTCAACTACAACAGTATTCCAGTAATTTTTTACGTCTCACCGTCCCGGTCATTATCAGCCAATTTATCAAACCCCTGATGACCATTTTGGCACTAGCCTATGTTTGGCATTGGATTACGTTTTCGCAAGTTGTCCATGTATTTTCTTTATGGTATTTGGTCGGAGTTTTGATTTTAATCTTTTACATACGGTATCTAGGCGAGTGGCATATCAATCTAAATTGGCGAAAATTCATCGACCGAAAGCTCTTTAAAGAAATGAGTACCTATGCCCTATTCGGCCTATTGGTGTCTTCCAGCAACAATCTAATTTTCAAGGCGGATACAATCATGTTAGCTTCCATGACTGACCTAAAACTGGCCGGTATATACTCGATACCGGCCTTCATCGCCAGCATGCTCCTCATCCCGACCAACTCCATCATCAGTGTATCCAGTCCGATTATTTCCCAAGCCTTCCACGACCATGACTTTACAGAAATCAATACCATTTATAAAAAAACGTCCCTGAATCTGTCCATCATCGGGCTTCTTTTTATCTTGTTGATTACGGCTTCCATTGGAGATTTATTTGACATCATGCCCCATGGAGATCTTTACCGGGTGGGTATTCCGGTGGTCTATTTGTTGCTCTTTGCCCGGTTATTTGACATGATTACCAGTGTCAACAACGAAATTATCGGCTATTCCAAACATTACAAAGTTAGTTTCTACTTGGTCATGGTTTCCGGAATATTAAATATTGCTTTGAACTATATGCTGATTCCTAAGCTCCAAATCTTGGGGCCGGCGGTGGCAACGGTCTTGACCCTATTTTTATACAACACCTACAAACTATTCTTTATCTACCGGAAATTCGGTCTCCAACCTTTCGGAAAAAATACCCATAAGGTCTTTCTCATTGCCGGCTTCGTCTATCTACTGACCCTGATTCCATTGGATACCGGTCTTCCTTTGATAAATATTTTGGTAAAATCTGCGATTATCACATTTGTATTCGTACTTTTGACCATTCGTTGGAAAATCTCTCCGGAATTTACAAGTATATTTGTTAACCTTTGGGAGCGATTCAAACCCCATTAAGTAGATAGCCAACGCTCTTTTTATACAACCATTTTTTTTGATGAAATTCAAGGCAATCCTATTTTTTCTGTTCTTTTTTGCGCAAGCCATCCAAGCCCAAGACATCAAAATCAGCCTGCTCACCTGCTCGCCCGGGGGCGAATTGTACTCCACCTACGGGCATAGCGCTCTCTTAGTCGAAAATCCGGCCTTGCACCGAAAAGTGGTCTATAACTATGGCACTTTTGACTTCAACACCCCCAATTTCGCCCTAAAATTCATCAAAGGGGATTTGCTCTACATGCTCAGCCCCGAGCGATACAAGGATTTTATTAATGAATACCTGCATCAAGGACGCGGCATCATCCAACAAGAATTAGATTTGACACCGGCACAAAAGAACAAGATATTGGCCTTTTTGGACAACAATCTAAAGCCCCAAAACAGAAAGTATCAATATGACTTCTTTTTTGACAATTGTTCCACCCGGATTCGGGATATGTTTGAAGAAGTTTTGGGTATCGAATATCCGGAATATACACCCCAATATTCTTTTCGGACCTTGCTCAAGCCCTATTTGGAAGACACGCCTTGGTATCACTTTGGTACCAATTTGATTTTGGGTCGTCCGACGGATAACATAGCGGACTTTCGCAATGAGATGTTTCTTCCGGATCACCTTTCGGAAAATTTAGCGCAAGCCACCCTCAACAACAAACTACTCCTAAAACCGGCCCAAGAAATCATCCCGCGAACCGCCAACATGGAAGCCGCCAAGTTGAATGCACCACTTTTTACGATGCTGGCCGTTTTGGTGTTGAGCCTTTTAGTGAGTTGGAAGTCCGGGCGGATTTTTCAAAATATATTTGATACGATTTTGTTTGGTGCAGCCGTTTTGTCCGGGGCGCTTTTTGTATTTATGTGGACTTCGACCCAACATGAAGTCTGCTATCAAAATTTTAATTTACTTTGGGCCAACCCATTATTCCTTTTTTTACCGATATTTGCCTTTCGGAAAAAGAAACAGACTTGGAAACTTATCTTTTTTTACACCCTACTCGTCGGGCTTTTGTGGTTCTTTTTGCCCCAAAAGCTACCGGTGGCCATGTTCTTTTTTCTTTTGGCGCAAGCCGTTAGAAGCGGAGACCGTGCCCAATTTCTTTTTAAAAATAAAAATCACTAACCATGGAAAATGTCCTCCTTGAAATAAATGACCATATCGCCCAAATCACCATCCACCGCCCCCAAGCTCTCAATGCTCTTAACAAACAGACAATCAGCGAGTTAAGTAGTACTTTAGATGAACTTTCCGGCAACGAAGATGTCCGGGTACTCATCATCACCGGTAGCGGCAACAAGGCATTTGTCGCCGGGGCTGACATCAAAGAATTTGCCGAGTTTTCGGTAACCGAAGGCGCCCAATTAGCCGCTTTAGGCCACGAAATGCTTTTTGACAAATTAGAGAACTTCCCCAAACCCATCATTGCGGCAGTCAACGGATTTGCGCTAGGCGGCGGCTTGGAGTTGGCCATGGCTTGTCACATACGTATTGCTTCCGATAATGCCAAATTAGGCTTGCCGGAAACTTCTCTCGGGCTCATCCCCGGATATGGCGGCACACAACGGCTCCCCCAACTGGTCGGCAAAGGCAAAGCCATTGAAATGATTACAACCGCTTCCATGATTAATGCCCAAGATGCCCATACTTGGGGCTTAGTCAACCAAGTCGTCCCACAAGCAGAATTAGCCGCCACTTGCCAAAAAATGGCGTCCAAAATAGCCCACAATTCACCTTCGGCAGTAAGCGCCGTCCTTCGCGCCATCGCCGGCGGATTCAATGACAAAGTCAATGGCTACAACATTGAAATCAGTGAATTCGGCAAATGCTTTGGTACCGATGAGTTCAAAGAAGGAACGACTGCTTTCTTGGAAAAACGTAAACCTAATTTTTGAACCACTCAATAGCTAGTCTAAACCTATTTTTAGGCTTCATCCCTTTCACTCTTTAAAAGTATCACTATGTCCACTGTCACTGCCGTCATCAAGGACGGATACATCTCGATTGCCAGCGAATCCCAAACCACTTATGGCTATACCAAAATACCGGGAGAATATATGCACAACGATATCAAACTCTATGAATGGGGCGCTTCGGTCATAGGCTTGGTGGGCAGTGTATCCATGGCGATGGTATTGCAAGACTTAATTAGTAAAAGTAAAAAAGAACCTAACTTTTCAACGCCACATCATATTTTTAGGTTTTTCAAAACCTTACACCCCAAGCTTAAAAAAGAATATTTTTTGCACTCCAAAGACGATGATGACGACCCGGTAGAGACTTCCAGATTCAAGATTCTACTAGCCAACAAATATGGTTTATTTGGTGTAGATCCGATGAGAGAAGTGACTCATTACAATCAATTCTGGGCCATCGGCAGTGGTACTCGATTTGCGCTGGGTGCGATGTATGCGACTTATGGTTTAGACGGATTTGATGCCGCTAAAATTGCCCATCTCGGAGTCGAAACTGCTTCGACCTTTGATCTTTATTCTAGTGGGGAGATTCACGCCAAGACGATTAAGATGGTGCGGCCTAGAAAGAAGACTTAGGCATTTCCTAACAGGAGTTAAGAATGCAGAATTAAGAGTTAAGAGTTAAGAGTTAAGAGTTAAGAAGTTAATGCTTGCCGGTGGCCTTTTCAGGATAGGCAATTTATTAGATTGCCTTACCACTCAGGACACTTAGCTTTGCACTAAGTTTACACTAAGTTGTCTTAGTGCAATCTTAGTGTTTTCTCCGTGGACTTAGTGGTTAGGAATCCAATATAGATAGGAAAAACTTAGGATTAGCGGATCAAGCTCAGATGGCCTTGCCGGACATACTCTTCTCCGTTGATGCACTTCACTTTGACATAAAATCCATAAACATCAGGCGGCAAATCAACCCCTTTGTAGCGGCCGTCCCAACCGTCGTTTTGGTTGTGACTCTCAAACACCTTTTCGCCCCAGCGGTCAAAGACCATCATCACCATGGACTCCACAATAAAGCCATAGACCTTAAACTCGTCATTTTGGCCATCATTATTGGGTGTAAAACCGGTGGGCACAAAGACATTCGGCAAGTCGCAGGTTGGATTCAGGACGACAAGCCGGACACTTACAGAATCCAAACATCCATATTCGTCCGTAGAAACCACCCAATACTCCGTTGTCTCTGTAGGACTTGCTATGGGGTTTTGAATCGTGTCAAAACTTAAGGACGAAGCAGGGCGCCAATGAAATAAATGCCCGTCTCCCGTCGCCTGCAATTGGCTGCTTTCCCCTTCAAATATAGTGTCCGGATCGGCTTGCGCAAAAACCATATTTTCGGCAACGATAACAGATACATCAAAACTTCGACTGCAAACCGAATCTTGCCCGGTCAAAGTCGCTTGATATAGGGCATCATCTTGAACATTTTCAAGTGTCGGATTCCCCGAATATGGATTGTCCAAACCTTGCGCCGGAGCCCACACATAGTCAATCGTATCCACAAAATCGGGATTCAGGGACACATCATCTCCTTTACAGACATGGAGTTGCGTATTGGGCAAATCAGGGATAAGCTGATACGGGAAGGGAAAGATGACTTCCTTTTCGCATCCGTTAGAAGATGTTATCGTGCCATGCAAAATGGTATTGGGGGCAGACGGTATCACAAAGTATGGATTCATACTATCCGACTGGATACTCGCCTGAGCATTGCTCAATGTCCAGTCCCATTGCACAATCTCAAAGACCGAATCAACAGTCATATCCTGCACCCGAACCGCCAAACTATCGTCACACCCCAACACATCCCAGTCCACCCCTACATCAAATGTCGTCCTTTGCAAATTTACGTTTTTTACGAAAGTATCCACGCAAGTCTCACTCAATTGAGCTATCAAAGTCACTACATAAGTCCCCGTGTCCGTATAAGAATAAGTCGGATTGGGCACAACGGAAGTATCCGAATCTATACCTGGCTCTCCAAAATCCCAAAAATACCCCGATGCATTTAGACTCAAATTATTAAAATCCAAGGTCAAATCATCACAACTCAACTCCGGCACAAAAAATGAAGAGACCACTTGCCCACAATCACTTACGTTAAACTGAAAATCCCGCTTCACTTCCGACAACAATAAACCGTTGCGATATTCCTGCATACAGACGCCCACCACAAATTGTCCGATGGTATTAGGGATGGCAGTCAATTTTCCTGACTGCGCATCTATCGTTAAGGGCACTCCGCCAAGCATATTATTTGTGTTATAAGGCGGATCTATCCAATTCACTTCCTGCTGTATCGGAAACAACGGTGGTTGGGGCATCGGCACATCCGGTGTCGCCCCCAAATAGGGCGTACACAGCGAATAAACAATAGAATCCCCATCCACATCACTAGCGGAATGGTCAAAATCCAAGGGTTGATTCACACATAAAGCGATGGGTGGCCAATCGTTAAACACCGGACTGGAATTGCACCGGGTCATCGATTCGGCGGTCATCTCCGTGACAAAACTCGCCCCCGTATCTAGTGGATCATGAATATTCAGCAAGGTCTGATTGCGGCAACACCGCTGATACACCAAGGTATAACCATACGAATTATAAGGCAACATTATCGTATCCACATACTGCATGACCTCCACACACACATCCGGCGGCACACTCAAACAGGGGTCGGCCAATTCGTATTCCAACGTATCCTGGTCTGTCGCCGGTATCTTAAGCTCAAATTGCACAAAGTTCGATGTATCCACAAAAATTCCTATCGACGCCGGGTCATCAAAAAGCGCTTGAGGACTGCCATAATAACAATCTCGATAAACAGTCAGTGTAATTTCATATTGATTGTTGCCCAAGCAGCGATAACCGATTTCGCCCCCGACAATGTGGGTCGCCCTTGCGGGAAAAACAAAATAAAGCAGGAGAAAAAGTATAAATATGGGCTTCCGCAAAATAGTCATTTAGTCAAAATAAAAAAAATGGATTGAAACAAATCGTAACTACTCAGCAGGTAAGCTTTTGCAATAAAAAAAAACTTTTCCAAATGGTTTTGGGCTGAGTAGTTACAACTAATCTATGGGACGGCCACTCGGGCGGTATCCCTTATTAGACTCAAATATAAACAAAAAAGCTGCTTTAAACACTAAGTTTACGCAAGTATTGGTTTCTCGCTGCTATAACGGTG
>JALVCY010000618.1 GCA_027009605.1 Saprospiraceae bacterium | reverse complement strand
TCGGGAAGGCTCTATTCTGATTTGGTAGAGCGATTTTCTAATAAGTTTCAATCCTTGTTTTAGTGGAATTCAGTCGGGAAGGACTTCAATCCAATCGGATTGTAAAATTTATCATACAGTTTCAATCCTTGTTTTAGTGGAATTCAGTCGGGAAGTCAAGCTGTCTTTTTGTTTCTTTATTTGTCATTTCTGTTTCAATCCTTGTTTTAGTGGAATTCAGTCGGGAAGCCGTCTAGGCTCATAACTGAATGAAAATCAACGCCTAAGAGCGTTAACTGTATGTCCTTTTTTCCTTTAATCCAATATGTCAAAGAACTATTTTTCATGGTTTTTTAGTTTTTTTCAAATTGCTAACCTATTGTTTCTGAGTAGGTTATCTTATGTTTTGGCGTAAGCGCCAATAAATTGCTTGCCGGAAAGTATTAAATTATTGAATACAAATATTCCGATAGGTGCAAGATAAGCATCTTTTTTTATATTTTGTTGCTTTTGGATATTTATTTTGTGTAATAATGTCACGAATACTGAAAGCTGCTTTTTCTATACGGCTAATGTGTGTTTCTTCAATTTTGATTTCTACTAGCTTATTCTTACTTCTGGTATATACCAAATACCCTTTTTTTACCGGAAGGTGATAATTGGATTCTATGAGCCAAGCATAACAATAGATTTGAGTTTTATAGGTGTCATAAATCTTATCATTGAATTTGGCAAATTTAAAATCAAGCGGTGCCATACTCCCATCTGATAGCGTAAGGATTTCATCGACTTCTCCACGCAATAGGTCATTGGTCAAATATTGGTTGCCTTGTTTGCTCGTTGCACCAATGCGTTTGCGCAAATAGGCCATGTTTTCTCTTGCTTTCTTCTCGTGTAATTCTCTTCCTTGAGTTACCTTGAAGTATTTTTCTTCGTATTGTGGAATGCGTAAAACGTACTCAAAATAGGTAAACCTAGGGCAAAATAAATATTCAATTATATGTGATGGTGTGATGGATAGCATACCTAAAAGAATAGTGCTTTTACTTGGTCAGAAACTAAGTTTTTATCGAAAGCCTGACCTAGCAGGACGGTTTCCTGAAGCTCGTTTTTGCTCATAGGAAAGATATAGACCTTATCTATCGTATCGTCTATTTCTAACTCAATCTGCAGTTCTAAACTATCTTTTTGGTTTGCATTCATTGTCCCCAAAAAAACAGAATATTGGACACGATACAGTCCTGCTTGTTTGCAGTATTTCGCCACTCTAGTCCTTGCTTTGTCATCCTTAATATCATACATTACCCACGTAATCATTGGTCATCCTTTTTGGTGTCAGATAGTAGGTCTAAGTCTTTCTTAATCAGTTCATTTGCGAGTTGATGAGCATCAAATTGTAGGATGTTAGCCCTTGTTTGATTTCTGCCTTTGTAGCGGACTTTAGCACCTTCAAGATAGTCATTAAATGCATTCATCAAAAGCTCTTTTCCCGCTTTGTTTAGCCGCTGTCCATTGGTGATGATGTCTGTATGTTCTTTTTTGACTTTCTTTGCAGAAAAAAGCCTAAATACGGTGACATCTGCAAATATTCGATAGGGTTCGATAAAATCGTACACCATACTTTTGTAATTGTAGTCATCCCGATGTAGAAAGCCAATAAAAGGATCGATACCGGCAAGAATTAAAACCTTCTCAATACGACTGTATAAAACACCGTAAGCATAGTTTAGGAAGGCATTAAAAGAATCCGCAGCCGGACGGAATGAGCGCCCTTGAAATTGGTACTGCTTTGGCAAG
>JALVCY010000617.1 GCA_027009605.1 Saprospiraceae bacterium | reverse complement strand
CTCCAACTTATACTCATCGCCTTTCGCTTTGAAATAGGCCAAAGCATCCGCCTTAGACATTTCCTTGCGGACAAAAGAATTTTTTTGCTTCGCCAATTCCTTCATCTTCTGCTCAATCTTTGCGAAATCTTTCGACGAAAGGACGGTCTCTCCCAAATCAATGTCGTAGTAAAAGCCACGCTCAATATCAGGCCCAATCCCAAACTTTGCCCCCGGATAAAGCGCTTCCACAGCGGCAGCCATCAAGTGTGCCGAAGAGTGCCAAAAAGCGGCCTTTCCTTCCTCATCTCTCCACGTTTTCAATTCGATGGTCGCATCTTCATAAATCGGTCTGGTCGCATCTATCACTTCACCGTTGACCTTGGCAGCCAACACGTTACGTGCCAAACCTTCACTAATCGAAGAAGCAATATCCAACGCCGTGCTTCCTTTGGGGTACTCCCTAACATTGCCGTCAGGGAAAGTAATTTTCATCATAACTCGTCCTTAATCTTTATAAAATCGGGTCTATTGCTTACGCAAAAAGCAAAGCTAAGGTTTTTGTGGGAAATAGTAGGAAAAATGTGGATGATTTTGGCGAATCGGTAAGCGGATCGGTAAGCTCGAAGCCCTACGAATCGGTAAGCTCGAAGCCTTTGCCGCTTGTCGGCAAAGATGGCGGAGAGATTGCTGAGCCAAACCGGCGCACGAAAGCCAAACCATACCACCAAATCCCCTCTCCGGAAAAATTTATATCTCAATGGTTCGGTCAATTTTAACATTAGAAAACATCAATAGACTCAATGACCACGCTGAGTTTTTAACTAAACACAAGTTAGGTTTCTAGTCTAAGTTGCATATAATTTGAACGAAATAGCTTGTTGTTCATTTTGGCTTAGCCCAAAACGAACCAAAAACCCAAGAATCTCAAAAGGAAATTTTTGGGTTTCTGAGTGTAAATTATTCTTTCTTGCTCGATTATTCTTTAGCCGTAAATCTAATCGTTCCTACCAAAAGTCCCAAAACCGTGGTCAAAAGTTCGTTGCGTGCTTTTTTTTAGCCCACATTACATTGTTTCTGGCGTTCGTGGTGTGACTGCTTGGTATTTTACCTTTAGCCAATGGTCTGTCCGTAACGGCTAAAACGCATCTCCACTCCTTTTGCCACTATTTCTGATGAGATTCAGAAGCCCAATATACCGGCTTCTGTGGTCTTTGAATAACAAACAGAAAGTCCTATTTAATTCTGCCTGCAAAATTTGTTTTTTTTTACCGAACCATTGCCACTATATCTTGCCTATTTTTTTAGCAATAGCTCTGCTATTCCGAAAAAAAAAAGGCTTCATCTATCGAAAAAATAGTTCTTTTTTATCTCAAAAGCACTCATGCTGAATAGTTACAGACAAAATTTGAAGGTGCTTATTATTTTATTCAGCTACTAGGTAGCGGCTACCGCCGTTCTCTCCCTTCGAGCCTTGCTAGGCTCGACCCTTCGGGATCGGTCGTTCATTCTGCGTTGCAAATTCCAACGGGACTCGCTATGCCTAGCATTTAGAATGCTTTTATGGAATTGCTGAAAGCAGGCTACCCATTCTCTCATCCGGCTTCTTTTTAATTCTTACTTAATTTCGGTGGTATTCTATCGGCGACTTCAGTCGCCTAGATTAATTGGACTTGGCGACTGAAGTCGCCGTTACAGTTTTCCCAAATTCCCTATCTTTGCCCCATGTTCGCACAAAACGACACCATCACGGCTCTTTCCACGCCCGCGGGCGAAGGGGCTATCGGCATCATCCGC
>JALVCY010000616.1:15000-21750 GCA_027009605.1 Saprospiraceae bacterium | reverse complement strand
TAGCTTGGAAAGTTGCCAAATATTATTCTGGACACATGCTTTCTGTTCATTTGTTCAAGCGTTCAATCGTTCAACTGATTGCACATAACTAGTTGATTTTCAGTATTTTCGATTGAACAGTTGAACGATTGAACAAAGTTTCTGCAAGCCCCAAGACAGAATAAAATTTGATGTTTTTTGGGCAGAACATTTTCAGAGTGGACTCACCGTTAGACCGCTACACCGCTACACCGAAATTTTATATCTCCCGAAGCTTGCGGCGCAAGATCTTACCCACATTGGATTTGGGCAGGTCATCGATAAACTCAATGACTTTAGGTCGTTTGTAGCCGGTCAGATTTTCTTTGGCGTAGGCTTTGACTTCCTTTTTGGTCAAGGACTTATCCTTTTTGACAATAAACACCTTGACCACTTCACCCGAATGCTCGTCAGGAACACCAATGGCTCCTACCTCCAAAATTTTAGGATGGGCAACCAAGACATCCTCTATTTCATTTGGGAATACATTAAAGCCGGAGACCAAAATCATATCCTTTTTGCGATCGACAATTTTTAGGAAACCATCCTCATCTATTTGACCGATGTCTCCGGTGTATAGCCAGCCGTCGGAGAGTGTTTTGGCGGTTTCATCCGGGCGTTTGTAATAGCCTTTCATTACTTGTGGGCCTTTGACTAGGATTTCGCCCGGTTCATTAAGACCCAGTTGTCGGCCTTCCTTGTCAACAATGCGGATATCCGTTGATGGGAAGGGGAGTCCGATAGTGCCTAATTTGCCGGTTTCTTTGGTAAATGGGTTGACACTGACAATGGCACAGGTCTCGGTGAGTCCATAGCCTTGTGCCAAATAACATCCGGTGACTTCTTCCCATTCGTTGGCAACCGGATTTTGTACAGCCATTCCTCCCCCGATGGTGATATTCAAGTTACTGGTATCCATGGCTCTAAAAGTCTTATTTTGAAGTAAGGCATTAAAAAGCGTGTTGACTCCGGTCATCAACTGGATTTTATTCCCTTTAAACTCTTTGACCAAGGACTTGATGTCTCTTGGATTGGTGACCAAAATATTATTGGCACCCAGGCTAAACAGTGCCAATCCATTGACGGCAAAGGCAAATACATGGTACAAGGGGAGGGGACAGAGTCCCACCACATCGTTTTTGGGCAAGGAGGGCTCGACCACTGCCCGGATTTGCAGCATGGTCGAAATTAAATTGTGGTTCGTCAGCATAGCTCCCTTGGAGACACCGGTAGTTCCACCGGTATATTGGTGGATGATGACCCGTTCTCTCAAATCTTCAAATGGGGAAATGGAGAATTTTTTCCCTTGCTTAATTGCTTCTTTAAAGGTAACCGGATTGGGGAGGGTGTATTTGGGCACCATTCCTTTGACATTCTTGACCACGAAGTTGACCAATTTGCCTTTCGCAAAACTCAACAATTCTCCTATGCTCGTTGTGATAATAGTTTTGATGGGGGTTTGGTCTAGGATTTTTTCTAAGTTGGCCGCAAAGTTGTCTAAAATAACAATTGCTTTCACTTCACTATCTGTAAATTGATGGAGCATTTCTCTAGGCGTGTACAATGGGTTTGTATTGACAACCGTAAGCCCGGCTCGAAGTGCCCCAAAGAGGGCAATGGGATATTGGAGCAGATTAGGCATCATAATCGCTATCTTATCGCCCGGCTCCAAACCACGGGATTGTAGATAAGCCGCAAAATTGGAAGAATCTTGGTCTAATTGACTATAAGACAATGATTTGCCCATGCAAGTAAAGGCAGGTTTCGATCCATATTTTTTTAAGGATTCGTCGATAAGCTCTATCAAGCTTTCATACTGACTGGAGTCTATATTGGCCGGCACCCCGGCAGGATAATTCTTTAACCAAAATCTTGATTCATTCATTTTTTTGTATTTTATCTCCATCCCTTACGGGAAAAATAACCAATTCTAATCCATCAATCCCGCATTCAACCCAACCGGCAAGTCTCAGCAAGCATCTCAACTAGCGAAGCCTGCGAGCGATTCAACTCCTTCAACTAAAAAACGAACAGATTATCGAATGAAGAATGCCGAATATCAAATAATAAAGTAAAAACCCCACAAAATCCCAAATCTTCTCAACCTGCAAAGCTCTCAACCCGAAGTCCGTAGGACGAGTCTCAACCAAGTAAGCCGTAGGCGAACGTTCTCAACTTTTTCAACTAGCGAAGCGAATCAACTAGCGAAGCTTGCGAGCGAATCAACTTCTTCAACTTCTTCAACTCCTTCAACTCTTTCAACTCCTTCAACTCCTTCAACTTCTTCAACTTCTTCAACTCCTTCAACTCCTTCAACTCCTTCAACTCTTTCAACTCCTTCAACTCTTTCAACTCCTTCAACTCCTTCAACTCCTTCACTCCCAATAAACCCGAACCAAAAACCGTCGCCCCACCGCCTCATCCCGGGTCTTAGGATTCAAAAAGCGAATAGTCAGCCGGGTCACCGCAAAATCCTGATAAGTTTTCATCACTACAAATGGAATTTGATGCACTTCCAAATCCTTCACCCCCTGCTCATCGGTATAGATGTATTGGTCTTTTGGCGTAAGCTCCCGGAAATCGCTCCGACTGTTTACGATGGTTCGACTATAAAAATCAATCGCATGCATGTGCGTACGATAAGTCGCAAACTGTTTTAGTTCTTTGGGGTGTTGTCGTAGCCATTTGCCTACTTGTGAAGTACTTTGGTAAGTTAAAAGCCTAGGGTAAGCCTGTCCATTTAAAATGAGATTGACGCCCAGTCCCGTCATGGCGGTCGCTATAATCAGGACATTTTTTGGCGGAAGCTTCACCATCAGCCAAATCATCATACCCAAAATTCCAAGTGCAAAAATAGCAACGAGTATGTTCGTAGGGGTAAATATATAAAATAAAAGTATAAAGGCAAGTATCCAAAGTCCAAAAAGTATGAATTTTTGTATTTGTAGGATGATTTTTTCACTTTTCGTGTCTATTTTGTCCAGATAGGCTGCTGTCATCATGGCTGCCAAAGGATAGACGACATAGATGTAATGGGGCAGCTTATACTTGGAAAGGGATAGGGCAATAAATGGCAGTATAAATCCGGCGACACTGATATATTCTGTGTATTTCTCACGGCTTGCGCCAAAAAATGAGCGGATTCTATTGTACAAGGCCATGATAAGCATAATTGTCCACGGTAGAAAGGCCCATAATGAAGTGTGGACAAAATAGAAAGGCCCGGTATTATTAGACCAAACATTTTCGCCGGTCAAGCGGCCAAAGCTTTGTTCCCAAAAATAAAAATATAGACCCGAAACCCCTGTTTTGCCGTTGACTTCTGCTGCAGGATTGCTATCAAACTGTTCATAAAGACCATAAGACATGGGCAAAAGCATCAGGCCGACAATCAGCAATCCGACAAGCCATTGCCACTTAAAAATATCCTTCCATTTTTGTCGCAAGACCAAATCTGTCCCCAACGCCAATACCGGAACCATAATACCAATCGGGCCTTTGGCCAACATCGCAAGAGAAATCCCAATAAAACCCCATAGCAAGTTTTTGAAGCTATGCCTGCGGATATAGGCTGTCAACTGCCATATCGAAAAAATCACCGAACCTAATAATAAGGTGTCCGTCCGCACATCCACAATAATCGAAAAAAGAGCTTGCGAAGAGCCCAAAATAATGGCCGCCAGGCGTCCCGCTCTTTGCCCATAATAGATTTTGGTCAACCGGTACGTCGAATACATCCCCAATAAGGCAAAAAGAAAGGATGGCAATTTGTAGGTAAAATTGGATACCCCAAAGAGTTTAAAGCTCATGGCCGAAAGCCAAAAGAGTAGGGGAGGCTTGTCCAGATAATTCAGATGCCGGTGTTTGATCTGCAACCAACTATCCCCTTTGAGCATTTCCAGCGATATCGAAGCGTATTGTGAAGCATCAATATCCATGATATCCACAAATAAGCTGATAAACTGAACCAATAGGATAGCTCCAATAAGATAACGGTGAATTTTCCTTTCGTCAAAAATCATGTACTGGTGTATTTTGCTTGCACAATGTAGATAGATTTTGGGACTTAGGGGCTGCTTGCGCAAAAAATGAAGCAAAAATAGCTTTATTTTCCCCTTTTAGGCCGAAGAAATCCATTTTAAATGAACATTTAGCTTGGTTGAGAAGTAAAAAACAATTACCTTTGCACCCAATTTTGGCCGGAGTAGGTGTATCTTCATAAAGATGATTCTGATGGCTTGCCTGGTATGTACTTTAATTTGTAATTGTCTTTAGGGATTCATTTCTATCTGTTAGATGGCAGGATACCCCGGCAATTACCTTATTTTTTCACATTTTAAAAGAGGATTCTTTCAATGCTCAACGACGAAAAAAATTTAGAGAACCAAGAGAACACTTCAGAAGAAGTGTCCACGAATCTCGAATCACAAACATCTGAAGAAACTGTTATCGGTTTTGATGATGAATTAACCGAAGAAGTTATCAGTTTTGATGATACACCTTCCGCAGAAACAACTACAGAAATAACTACTGAAGCGTCTGAAACGGCGGCTCCTAAAGTTGAAGCCGAAGAGACTGAAACTGTAGTTACAGAACCAGCAGAGACTGAAACTGTAGTTACAGAAGCACCTGCAGAAACCGGGGCGGACAAGTACTCCGAAGAAGAAACAACTAAAACACTTGAAACCTTAATCGAAGACCAAAGTGCTACGTTACAGACGGCGCATGATGATTTTGATTGGGATCAGACGGATGAAGATCAGTCTGATTATTCTCCGGAAGAGTTTAAGGCCCTTGCCGACGAATATTCAAATAGCTTGACAGCGCTTGCAGAAAGCCAAATTGTGGATGGTGTCGTGCGCGAAATCAATGGGCGCGATGTGATTATTGACTTTAACTACAAGGCGGATGGTATCTTGTCTGTGACAGAATTTAGAGACCAACCGGATTTAGCTCCTGGTGATACAGTGGCTGTTTATGTTGAAGCATTAGAAGATAAAAGAGGCCAACTTTCATTGTCAAGACGGAAAGCAAAAATCTTGCGCGCTTGGGAAAGCTTGGTAGAATCTCATAATGAGGGAACAATTGTTAAAGGTACGGTTGTCTCTAAGACAAAGGGTGGTTTGATTGTAGATTGTGGAGGCTTGGAAACATTCTTGCCGGGTTCACAGATTGATATTAGACCTATCATTGATTATGATGCTTACGTGGGCAAGACCATGGAGTTTAAGGTGGTTAAGATTAACGAAGCGATTAAGAATGCAGTAGTTTCACATAAAGCCTTAATTGAGAGTGACCTTGCGGAACAAAGAGACAAGATTGTGGCTACACTGGAAAGAGGACAAGTATTAGAAGGTGTGGTTAAGAATATCACAGACTTTGGTGCATTTATGGACTTAGGTGGAGTTGATGGACTATTGTATATTACGGATATTTCTTGGGGAAGAATCAAGCACCCAAGTGAAGTGCTTGAGTTGAATCAGAAGCTGAATGTGGTGGTTCTGGACTTTAATGAGGATAAGAAGCGAATTTCCTTGAGTTTGAAGCAGTTGTTGCCACATCCATGGGAAGTATTAGATGAGAACATTACCGAAGGCTCGGTTGTGAAAGGTAAAGTCGTAAATATTGAAGACTACGGTGCTTTCCTAGAGATTATCCCGGGTGTAGAAGGTTTGGTACACGTTTCGGAAGTGACTTGGAGCAATCAGCCGGTAAATGCTAAGGAGTATTTTACTCTTGGTGAAAGCTATGATGCAAAGGTGGTGACGATTTCAAGAGAAGATAAGAAGATGTCATTGAGTATTAAGCAGTTGTCTGAAGACCCTTGGAATAAGATTGAAGAAAAATTTGCGGAAGGAACCAGGCATACCGGTTTGGTGAAAAACCTGACGCCTTATGGTGTATTTGTAGAGCTGGATGAAGGGATTGGCGGAATGATTCATATTTCTGACCTGTCTTGGTTGAAGCGTTATTCTCATCCATCAGAATTTACGAAAGTTGGACAAAATATAGACGTTCAAGTTTTGGAAATTGATAAAGAGAATAGAAAACTATCATTGGGGCATAAGCAGTTAGAAGAGAATCCATGGGATACATTCGAGAATGTCTTCCCTGTTGGTTCATTCCATGAAGGTACCGTTGTTAGAAAAGATGAGAAAGGAGCGATTGTGCAGTTACCTTATGGGTTGGAAGCTTTTGCACCCATTAAGCACATGAGAAAAGAAAACGGAGCCATTGCGGAAGTCAATGATATTTTGACTGTTAAGGTGTTGGAATTCAACCGTGATGACAAACGTATCTTGGTTTCACATACTCGCTATTTGGATGCCATCAAGCGGGAAGCCGGTGAGATTGTAGAAGAGAAGAAGCGTAAAGAAAAGACCCAGACCCGTAAGTTTGTTGAAAAGCAAAAGGCAAAGAACGAAATCACTACTTTGGGAGAGATTGAAGGCTTTGGAGATTTGAAAAAACAACTGGAAGGGCAGGCTGCAGAAGCGAAAAAAGTAGAAGCAGAAAAAAAAGCGGAAGAAGAGTAAAAAAAAAGATAGAAAAACTTGCGCAGTAATGTCAAGTAGTGTATCTTTGCAATCCCTTAACCGACAGGGTTATGAGGGAAAGAAAAAAGTTCATTGACAGAGGGAGAGAATATTGGAAAAAATAAGGCCCGTTGAAGATAATTCAACTATGGAGAGTTTGATCCTGGCTCAGGATGAACGCTAGCGGCAGGCCTAA
>JALVCY010000616.1:0-12500 GCA_027009605.1 Saprospiraceae bacterium | reverse complement strand
GGGTGGGGGTGAAAGGCCAATCAAACTCGGAGATAGCTCGTACTCCCCGAAATGCATTTAGGTGCAGCGTTCGTGGTTAGAGATTGTTATGGAGGTAGAGCTACCAATAGGGCTAGGGGGTTTCACGACCTACCAACCCCTGATGAACTCCGAATGCCATAACAAAATACACGAGCAGTGAGGCAGTGGGTGCTAAGGTCCATTGCCGAAAGGGAAAGAACCCAGACCAACAGCTAAGGTCCCCAAGTTACTGTTAAGTTGAATGAACGATGTGAGATTGCTTAGACAGCTAGGATGTTTGCTTAGAAGCAGCAATTCATTTAAAGAGTGCGTAACAGCTCACTAGTCGAGCGATCTTGCGCGGAAAATAATCGGGCATTAAACAGTACACCGAAGCTATGGTTCCATCAGAGATGATGGGAGGTAGGGGAGCATTCTGACGGCGGCGAAGTTGGTGCGTGAGCACTGGTGGAGCGGTTAGAAAAGCAAATGTAGGCATGAGTAACGATAAAACGGATGAGAAATCCGTTCGCCGTAAGACTAAGGATTCCTGGGACGATGCTAATCAGAACAGGGTTAGTCGGGACCTAAGGGGTAGCCGCAAGGCGAACTCGATGGAAAACAGGTTAATATTCCTGTACCTTTCTATACTGCGATGGAGTGACGAAGGCGTGAACGATCTGCGTACTGACGGAATAGTACGTTGAAGTGTTTAGGCGTTGAAGGAGATAGGCAAATCCGTCTCTTGAGCTGATGCACGATAGTACAGCGAGCTTTACGGAGCGAGCTGATAATGATCTGTAACAAACTTCCAAGAAAAGCTTCTAAGCACTAGGTATAGAGAGCCCGTACCGTAAACCGACACAGGTAGTCGAGGAGAGTATCCTAAGGCGCTCGAGTGATTCATGGTTAAGGAACTAGGCAAAATAGCCCCGTAACTTCGGGAGAAGGGGCACCAAATTTATTTGGTCGCAGTGAAGAGGCCCAGGCGACTGTTTATCAAAAACACAGGACTCTGCGAAATCGAAAGATGAAGTATAGGGTCTGACACCTGCCCGGTGCTGGAAGGTTAAGGAAGGGGGTAATCCTTCGGGAGAAGCTCTTGACTGAAGCCCCAGTAAACGGCGGCCGTAACTATAACGGTCCTAAGGTAGCGAAATTCCTTGTCGGGTAAGTTCCGACCTGCACGAATGGTGTAACGATCTGGGCACTGTCTCAACCATGAGCTCGGTGAAATTGAAGTATCGGTGAAGATGCCGATTACCCGCAACGGGACGAAAAGACCCCGTGAACCTTTACTACAGCTTCATATTGTGCTTGAATACAAGATGTGTAGGATAGGTGGGAGACTGTGAAGCGGTGTCGCTAGACATTGTGGAGTCGTTGTTGAAATACCACCCTTCTTGTATTTGGGTTCTAATCCTAGCGATAGGAGACCATATGTGGTGGGTAGTTTGACTGGGGTGGTCGCCTCCTAAAGTGTAACGGAGGCTCGCAAAGGTACCCTCAGCATGGACGGTAACCATGCAAAGAGCGTATTAGTACAAGGGTGCTTGACTGGGAGACCGACAGGTCGATCAGGTACGAAAGTAGGCTAAAGTGATCCGGTGGTTCTGAATGGAAGGGCCATCGCTCAAAGGATAAAAGGTACTCCGGGGATAACAGGCTGATCTCCCCCAAGAGTTCATATCGACGGGGAGGTTTGGCACCTCGATGTCGGCTCGTCACATCCTGGGGCTGGAGAAGGTCCCAAGGGTTGGGCTGTTCGCCCATTAAAGTGGCACGCGAGCTGGGTTCAGAACGTCGCAAGACAGTTCGGTCTCTATCTGTTGTGGGCGCGAGAATATTGAGAAGATCTGACTCTAGTACGAGAGGACCGAGTTGGACATACCGCTGGTGTATCAGTTGTGCCGCCAGGTGCATTGCTGAGTAGCTACGTATGGAATGGATAAGCACTGAAAGCATCTAAGTGCGAAGCCAACTTCAAGATGAGTATTCTACTGAGGGTCGTAGAAGACGACTACGTTGATAGGCTACAGATGGAAGTGCAGTAATGTATGGAGTCGAGTAGTACTAATTACCCGAAAGCTTTCTTTTTTAATTCGCAAAAGATTAAAAACACTTGAGTTTATTGACTTACGATTTAAAGTGATTTATGCTCCCATATTTTGTCATTGACAAAAAGAAATAGACAGGACGAAAGTCCTAGTCAAAAGAAAATGGTGGCTATAGCGAAGGGGCACCACCTCTTACCATTCCGAACAGAGTAGTTAAGCCCTTCAGCGCCGATGGTACTGCCTTACGGTGGGAGAGTAGGTCGCTGCCAATTTTTTTTAATAGCTCATCCTTTGGATGGGCTTTTTTTTTGCATCCAACGCTGTAAGGATATACATCCGTCCTTCCCTTCTTCCAAATACTGACCCTTTCTTCATGCCATAAGGCGAGTAGCTCAATCATCTATATTTATTTGCATAAATCATAAGAAAAGCATATATTTGTCGGGACACGCTCAATTATGTGTGCGATTAGAAGTTTGTGTACTTAGAATTCGATGGTATTTTGGGATTACTTCTATAATAGGTTGACTTTTTTTCACAGGTCGTGCCCATTTTAGCATGACCATAAATACTTTTATAATGGACAAATTTAATTTGGCAAAATGCCCCCCCCCAGAATCTTATTTGGTTTTGGTCGATTAATAGCCAATTTTAGGCTACTTTTTATTACTATTTTGATAACTTCGTTGTTGTTTGTAGATGGTTATTCCCAATACGGATACGAAGTCAGTAATCAATTACCGGGTTGTGGGACGATATCTGGTGGTGAGACACAAGCGCTAGGAGTGGGATGTAGTCAAGGATTCAGCAGCTTTCTAGCTAATCACAAAGATGATATGATTCCCCAAAATGTGACTAGAACAGTTAAGTTAAAACTAAATGTTCTTTTTATGCAGCGAAATGACGGTTCGGGAAATTTTACAATGAGTAACCCTGAGCATTCTGATTATTGGAACAAAATTTTTGAAGAGATAAACAGTAGGTTATCGGATTTGGTAGAAATACCATGTGGTTGTAATAGCGACCCACAGTATTATTCAAATATCCATTTGGAGTTTGTACCCAATTTTGTGGAGGTAAGGGATGAATATGGTTGGAATCATCAAAATGATGGGCCGACGTATTCTCTAAATAGCTATAACAAACCTTTTTTGAACTATATCCATAATAGAGCCTCTCAAGAACCCAATTATGAACCAGGAATCGATATAGCTATAACAAATAACAAACTGACATACGATGCATATATGCAAAATGATTTGCCTCTATGGGAAATCCCGGGATTACCTAGTGATTATGGACCGTATATATATTCTTCATTGCCGACCGGCGATATCAATCATCAAGCTATTTGGCATTTCCCTCACTTATATTTGGGGTATTTAAATGCGGTTGAGCATATTGGAATGGATTTCGTAAATGGGCCTGAATTTGATTTTATTGTAGGCGCAATTATGCATGAAACTTCTCATATGATGGTTTATCCTTGGACTAGTAATGGTAATAGTGTTGGGCATGTGACCTGTGGTTCGAACGTAATGAACCCGAGTACTGCAAATAGGGTTTCTTACACCGGTTGTCAGGTTAGGTCAATTTATCGTGCCTTAATGACGTCCTATGTAAGAAAATACGTGATATGTGAAGATGTTTTGGAGCATGATATTACCATAAATTCTGATGAAGAATGGAAAAATAATATGCGAATTTATAGTAATGTTGTCGTAAAAAAGGGTAATACCCTTAAAATATCTTGTGAACTATATATGCAGCCACAAACAAGAATTATTGTGGAAAGAGGAGCAAGATTAATCCTTGGCAAAGAGGCAATTATTGCAAATGGTGGAGTATGTAATGATGAAGATTCAAGTAAAAAGTGGGCGGGAATTGTCCTTGAAGGAAACAATAGTATAGCGCATAAAACTGATTACGCAGATGAATCATATTCCCTAGTCGCTGATGATCACGGTATTGTTCTATTGATGGACGGCTCAATCGTCCGTGATGCAAGAACTGCAGTCTCTTGTCGAAGTCTATCTGGAAGTGGAGATTATTGGGGGGGATATATTAATGCAAAAGGTGTAAGTTTTCTCAATAATGGAAGATCTTTGGAGTTTATGTTATCCAATTTTCCGAATTTGAGCGAAATTGATGACTGTTTATTTGAAGGAGGGCCTGTGGCTATTACTAACTGGCATAGTAACAACGTGACTATTCGAAATAGTGAATTTAATCATTTTGAGCAAGGGATTTACTCTATTGATGCAGGGATGAATGTGATACATAATACCTTTAATAATAATGTGGATGCTATTGCAATGGACAATATGCAGTTTCTTAATCATGTTTATTTCGTGAAGAATAACACGTTTAATTATAATGATGTTTCAATCAGAGCTTCTGCTTCAAGTAGTTTAATTGTTAAAAACAATGACTTCTTGAATAATGACTTTGGAGTTTCGTTGATGGGGAATGGTCAAGCGGTTATTCGAAATAATCTTTTTGAAGATAATAGTTTGGGAGTAGATTTACAATCTGTTGGGAATGCTTGGACTCCTGTAAGTTGCAATATCTTTTCTCATAATAGCTATGGCGTAAACCCTTCAGGGAATAATTTGGGAATGTACTATGTGAAAAATCAAAATGATGTTATAGACAATTATAGCGATATGTTCATCGAAAATGATGAGGATGGTAATCTAGGTCGAGTGTCTAATTTTGGTTCTAGTTATTTGCCACCCATGAATACCTTCTCGCAAGGAAATAATGATAGAAATATTCAAACCAAAGCCGGTGAAGTAGTTCAATTTGTGTATTTTGCACCAGATGTTGATTTATTAGTGCCTCAATGTTATATTGGTGATGTTGATTGTCAGGATATGGAAAATAATTTTAATTGGATGTTTGCATCAAATGAGTTTAATGTTCCTTGTGGAAAAATAGGAACTTATGATGGAGACGATGGCGGCTCTAATAAATTTCCGGATTTAGCCATTGCAGATGAGGTTATTGATAAAGATGATGTTGTAGTGAAAGAGAGTATCATGAACGCCCTCGAGAATAATAATGGAATCGTTTTAGCCGGAGAAGCCGGAAGGAAATTGTTAAGTATTTCTCAACAGTTCGTAGCAGAAGACCGGTATGAAGATTTAGGTGATTACTTGGATCAGTTTGGAGATGCTGTATTGTATCTTAAATATAGTGTTGCAGTACACCGGAAAGATTATGTTCAAGCAGCAAGTTATTTGGATGATTTAGAAGCTAAAGGTGGTTATAATGACTATGTTTTTCCACAACGAGTCTATCTTGATTGGGTGCAAAATGGAACGCCCCCTACTAGTAATAATGTGTTAGTAGCTTTAGCACAAAAAGATTCTCCTGAGGCTGCTTATTCTAGGTCTATGCTAGGCATATTATATGGACAGCGCTTTGCTCCAAAGATGCCTGAAGATAATGGGGCAGATAGGGTTGGATTTAGGGCGTCAAGCTTGGAGCTAGCTAATACGAATGCATCTATTATACCAAACCCATTTGATTTTGATGTGGTGGTAGAAACTTCTGATTTTGAGAATGGTCAGATTTCAATTTACAGTGTTTTGGGTGAGTTGATGTACAGTAAGCCCATTTCTGAAGATAAAATGACGATTAATACGGAATCTTGGGAATCCGGTATTTATTTTATGTATTTGTCTAATGTGGCAGGTGATACTCGTTTTGAAAAGATTGTGAAGAATTAGTAATTCATTGATGGGGGGAGCTTGCTCCCCCCGTTTTAAAACTCAAAATATGAAAAACATATTCTATTTATTATTCCTGATATCATTTTCTGTTTCAGCACAGACTCCGATGAATCATTTTTTTAAATTGATAGAGTGGGGAGAGGGCGCGCATCAGAATCTATTAGTAAAAGAGAAAGAGCATATTTCTAGGCTTATTCCTTTAGAAGATGGCTATTTGATAGAGTATAATGCAGTATCTGAAGGTCTGAAGCAAATGATGCGAATTACAAGATTGGATTTTGATTTGAATGTTATTTGGGAGACCGAATTTGATGGAACAAATAAGGTCGGAGATGATTATTTTGAAATATATGTAACACATGAGGAGACTCAAAATGACATAATTATTGATGATCAGCTTTATTCTCTTTCCAGATGTGCATTTTATGAAAATTCTAGCTCTCATTATGATGGCCTTCTTTATTACACAATTGACATGAATACCGGGGAACTACTTTTTAGTAAATTGCTTTGGGATTCAAGTGAAGGCCTTTACCAGAAGCGTGGTTTTTATCGCTATCAAGATTCTCTTTTTATGTTTTCAGGGTGGGAATCCGAATTACCCTTGGTGGCACCCTTGGATTGTAAAATTCACATCTTGAATCGTAGTGGAGAAGTCGTCAAGAAGATTGATCTTCCGGATATTAGTGGAGGAAGTAAAAAAGTGGTCAAATTAAGTCCGAAGGAGGGTGGGTTCAATATACTCTATACAGATTATGTCGGAAGCGAAGATAAAGGTACACCTTTGATTTTGTATTCCGGAGCGTTGGATTCTATGGGGAATTTGCTTTATGCAGATTCTTTAAATCACTTGGCTTTTTCTAATGCAATTCCAGGTCTTGTCTATCGGGGAGGGCTAGAAACTACCTTAGATAATGGGAATCGATTTGTAGTCGTACAAGTGGATACAACTAGACGAGATGATTTGGTTAATTTTAGTGTGATATATCGAACCTTTTTGCTAAATCCTGATGGAAAGATTTTGAAGGATTCCATTTATAATTTATCGCCTAATTCGTCTTTGCCACTTCCTCCTGGTGTTGCGCAAGATACGTTTTATAATGTTGGAAATATATGTAAGGCAGCTGACGGGACAGTTTATGTGGCGGGAGGTATCGAGACTTTTTATGAGAATGAAGATAATTATATGGATTTATTTGTGGCCAAATATGATGAGACCGGTACTTTTTTATGGCGAAAGCATTATAAGCCATTTGAATTCCTTGGGTCTTTTAAGTATAATGAAATATGGGTAACCCAAATCCATGAAGATAAAGACGGGGGGATTGTATTGTGTGGGAAAATAGGCTACTTGGTTGACACAGTTAGTAGTTATCCGGACAATTATACATATAGTGGCTTTATCTTAAAGCTTGGTGTCGATGGGTGCTATGGGGATAATTGTGGAGGCCAGCTCTTGGATGTAGGTGAGCCGCTTTTAAAGTTATCCGGTCTGGAAGTACATTTATACCCCAATCCGGTGGTAAGTGATGTGTTGAATGTCGAAGTGGTGGACTCTCCTTATGATTTGGAAATAATGGATGTCGAAGGGAAAGTATTTTTCTCGAAAGAGCATATCCAAACCAATAAAAAGGAAATAAATACAAAAAAATGGCCGGAAGGCCTGTACTTCGTAAAAATCAAAGTGGCTAACCAGATAGCCGTAAAAACCATAAACATAACTCGATAAGGGCTTTTTATTCATACCAAAATCAAAAATAATGAAAAACAAAATCTTAATACTCAGCTTTTTCTTACTGTCTTTTTCGGCTTCGGCTCAATACTTTCAAGTGGGCATGGAATGGGTGTATGGTGAATATACACTGACGCCCGGGTGGCCTCCGACTATTTCTACAGTGACCATTATCGGGGATACCCTAATCAATAATGAACCGGCTTTTGTCTTAAATCAGCCGGAAGTGGCGCTTGGGGCTAGTGCAAGCACAAGTATTCGATATATTAGTGAAAATGGTCAACAGGTTTATTATTATTTGGAGGGTGAAAAACGGTTGCTATATGACTTCTCTTTGGAGGTTGGCGATACTTTGGCCGTAAAAGGGCAATGGTGTTGTGAAGGGGATGAGCTGGATTCTCTTATTTGTTCAGTTGATTCTATTCATACCATTAGTCTAAATGGGATGGAATTGAAGACCCAGCATTTTTGTGGTGGGGAGTGGATGGGGCAGCATGTAGAAGGGGTTGGAAGTTTGTATTCTTTCTTCCCCAATTATCCTTTGGCGGATAATACCTATTCAAAGCTGCGTTGTGTTATTTATCCCAACGGGGATATCTTGAAATTTACTGATGATGAAGATTGCTATGTGATTCTGGGCGTTAATGATATTAGAAGTCATGGGCTATCGGTCTATCCTAACCCAATAGTTGATAACTTATTCATTGAAAATCAACAAGATAAGACTTATGAGTTGCGAATATTTAGTCCGCAAGGACAGTTAATCTATGCTGCTTTACAGCAAAATGGTAGCCAATCTATTGGTACATCCCATTGGGCAAAAGGCATTTATCTAATGCATTTGGTGGTTGATGATATGGTTTTTTCTAAACTGCTTGTCAAGGAATAAGCTTAATCTTGCTTTTTTTTTGATGGCCGTTCCCCAAGTGGAAAATCTAGCTCAAAAATCATTTAAACGGACTACTTTCTAGCATAGATATTGCAGATACTAGATATGTATAAATTTTATTACCTTTGTGTGCATCAAAACATACACCAATGAATCAATTTAACAACATCGACATAATCTACATGACGCTGTTCCCTTGGAACAATGAGTATTCTTCTGTCTCTCTTTCTTTTACCAAAGAGTTTGCCAAGAATAACCGGGTTTTTTATATCAACCATCCTTGCAGTCTGAAGGACTTTTGGCGCAACCGGAAGTCCGACATCGCCCAAAAAAGGAAGAAAGCTTTTCTGAAAGGAAAAATGCAATACGAAGAAATTCCCGGACTCGACCCCAATCAGGTGATTGCCATCCAACCGCCTTTAACGATTCCCATCAATTGGCTGCCGAGGGGAGGGCTCTATAATTTTTTCTACAAAATAAACAGACGCAGGGTTTTAAAGACGATTCAAAAAGTAATCAAGGATTACAAGATTAAAGATTATGTGTATTTGAATTGTTACGACCCTTTCTTTGTGGGGACGTTGCCGAAAGATCAATTTTCGCCGAAGCTGAACATCTACCAATGTATCGATGACTTTGCTATAGAGCCTTATTCTGCAAAGCATGGATTACCTTTAGAGAATGTGGCGATTCAAGAAGCCGATGTTGTCGTTGTCACGTCTTCAAATTTGGTCAAGATCAAAAAACACATGAATTCCAATATTCATTTATTGCCCAATGCGGTGGATTTGACTATTTTTGAGCGTGCAGTTTCCCAAAAGCTCCCCCTACCTAGTGAAATGACCAATATTAAAACCAAAACCATTGGATTTACAGGTAACATGGACAATGTCCGGTTTGACTTTAAATTAGTGAAAAAATTAGCGGAAGCACACCAAGACAAAACGGTCGTGCTGGTCGGACCCATTAATTGTGATGACTTCTATACTCTAGGTCTTGACAAAGTCCCCAATATCATTACCACCGGAGCTAAGAATATCAACGATTTACCAAACTATTTGCAGCACTTTGACGTAACTATTATTCCGTTTGAACTAAACAAACAGACGGAAAGTATCTATCCTTTGAAAATAAATGAATACCTTGCTGCTGGAAAGGCCATTGTCTCAACGTCTTTTTCAGAAGATATCAAAACATTTGCTGATTGGATTTATTTAGCAAAAGATGATCATCACTTTTTACAGTTAATCGACGTTGCCATTGCGGAGAATAACAATCAGCGGGTTGTACATCGGATTGAGAAGGCTAAAACAAACACGTGGACGGAGCGTGTCAAAGCTTTTTGGGAGATTGTTTCGCAAAACCTAGATAATGGGGCTAAAAGAAAAAGTGAAGTCAAATGAAAGATTAAAGAAGTTTGCGCATTGGATGCTCATTCCTCGCAACCGCTATCGCCCTAGATGGTGGGTGCGGGCTCTCTGGAATCCTTTCGTCCACAAACGGGGCAAAAATGCAGTCTTCGCCCGCAAAGCCCGCAAAGATTTATTTCCTTTTAGTCCTTTTGAGTTGGGTGCCGATTCTTTTATTGAAGATTTTGCGGTCATCAATAATGCTATTGGACATGTGATTATTGGCGAAAGAACACTTGTCGGGATTTCTACTGTAATTATCGGGCCGGTCGTTTTAGGCAACGACATCTTGATAGCTCAAAACTGTGTCATCACCGGTCAGAATCATAATTATGCCGATGTAAACCTGCCCATTACCCAACAAAAGGACATTGTCAAAGAAACCAAAATTGAAGATCAGGCTTGGATTGGAGCCAACTGTGTTGTGGTGCCCGGAGTGACCGTAGGCAAACATGCAGTGGTGGCCGCCGGAAGTGTCGTGACCAAGGATGTGCCTGCTTTTTCTATTGTTGGGGGCAATCCCGCCAAATTGATTCGACAATATAATCCGGCAACCAAAGAATGGGAGCGAGTGAAGAAAAGTCCGTCATAAGCACGTTATTTTGCTAATTAATCCCTACTTTTGGGCATCCCAAATGAAGTAGGATAGCCATGAGCAAACTACAAGACGCCTTAAAAAACCCCACTTATATTGCCGTCATCAATACGGTGATTGTCCTTGTTGTCGCTGCTCAGCAATACTATTTTAACTCCTTCAATAATTTTACGGTCTATCAATATTCCGTCTTTCATTTTTTTCAAGAGCTGCCCTTGTACGATGCTTATCCGCAGTATCATGGGCATTTTTTCTATAATCCGACCTTTTCCATTCTCTTTATTCCTTACGCTTATTTGCCTACACCCCTTGGGATACTCGCTTGGGTTTTGACCCTAATGATGACTTTTTACTATGCTTTGAGACTCTTGCCCATACAACGGGACAAGGTGATTTTTATTTATTTTTTCTCCTTAATTGAGTTGGTGACGGCTTTACAGAATTTGGATACGGCACCGATGGTGGCGGCCTGCATATTTGCTACTTTTGTGTATGCGGAGCGGCAAGACTATTTTAGAGCGACTTTTTTCCCCAATATTGGATTTTTTGTGAAGGGCTATGTGGCCATTGGCGCTTGTTTTTTGATGATGCGCAAATTTAAGCCTAGGGTTTATCCTTACGTCTTTTTTTGGTTTAGCTTCTTTTTGTTGTTGCCCCTCATCAAGTATTCGCCGACAGAATTGTATCAGATATATCAAGATTGGGGCTCTTCTTATGCCAGCAAGCGCATATTCAATGTAGGCGTTTCTGCTATGGGGCTCTTGCGTAACTTTTTTGGGATTCCTGTTTCTGTTTGGCATACCCAGATAGCTGCCGGCCTTTTACTGATTTTGACGATGGTTAGGATTACCTTTCGGAAAAATTATGCGCAGGAAAAATTTCATTTTTTGAGTTATATCTTGATTTGGGTCGTTATTTTTAATCATTTGGCGGATAGTTCGACTTATATTATTGCCGTGCCGGGGGTGGCTATATGGTATTTAATTTCCGAAAGGACATGGATAGATAAGCTTTTATTGGGTTTGACGTTTGTAGTAACTATACTGTCGCCAACGGATCTTTTTCCCGCTTTTATCCGGCAAAACATCGTAGAACCCTATACCCTAAAAGCCTTAGGCCCTACATTGGTGTTTCTTTTATTACAGTATGAGCTAATATTTAGTAACTTTGCACCCTTCAATGGAAAAAAGAAGTGAAATATCAATCATACTCCCTCTGTACAACCCCCATCCGGGGTGGAAAGAAAACTTGCAATTGGCCTTAGTCCGGATGGAAGCACTGTTTCAGGGTATAAGCTATCAATTGGTCATTGTCAACGATGGCTCTACAAGTGGACTAGATGTGCCTTATTTGGAGGCTTTGGCTTCCGCAAATTCAAATTTACGATACTTATCTTACCCAAAAAACAAAGGGAAAGGCGGAGCTGTAAGATTTGGATTGCAATCTGTCCAATCTGATTATTACATTTACTCGGATTTTGATTTTCCTTTTGGCTACCAAGTGGTTCGTAGCGCTTTTGACCTATTGCGGGACGAAGGAGTGGGTTTGGTTATTGCTAAGCGGGATGCTCATTACTATCGGATTTTGCCCTTTGTTCGCAAGCTTTTGTCCCGGTCACTCCAAATCATGAATTATTTTCTCACCGGGTTCAAGGTCGTGGATACCCAAGCCGGACTAAAAGGATTGAATGAAGAAGCCAAAGCCATTTTCCTGACCACCAAAACCACCAGTTTTATTTTTGAAGTAGAGTTTATCCGCAAGGCCATCAAAAAGGGCATCTCCTACAAATATCTCGATGTGCGCCCCAAGGAAGGCATCCAGCTAACCAACTTTGGATTCGCAACCATCAAAAAAGAGTTGAAGAGCCTACTAAAAATTTTGTCCCGATAGGAAGGGCGAGCACCAATTAACGGTGCAACGGTATAACGGTATAACGGTATAACGGTGTAGCGGTGTAACGGTGTAACGGGTAGGCAGCCAAAAAACTCACTACAATATCAAATACAGAATCCCCAATATCATATAATAAAGTAAAAACCCAATCAAAAACCCAAATCTCTCAACTAGCGAAGCGAATCAAC
>JALVCY010000615.1 GCA_027009605.1 Saprospiraceae bacterium | reverse complement strand
AACGAGCCGGTTAAAAACAGACTCAAAATCTACCAGTACATCCGGATCTGCATTCTCATTGATGGTCAGCCCTGCCGACGTATGCTGAATAAACAAGGTCAACACGCCCGCTTCGGGCAATGCACCTAATGCCTGAGTAATATAATCCGTAATAATGTGAAAGCCCCTAGAGAAAGCAGGCAACTCGATTTTTTGCTGATGAATCATCTATACTTTGTAATCGTTGGACACTGAATACTTCCAAAATAGTACACTAAACTCAATTGAGTCATGACGTATGTATCATTTCCATGACTATCTCCCCGCTGCCGTCCCGTTGCACCAATATTCACATCTCGCAAAGAACGGTCTGCTAATAACGGAGCAACAGGGCCGCGTAATGCTTCCAAATCGCCTGCATCGGCATAGACGGTACTCACATCATCCAAGTAATCCGTAAACAGTTTCCGTGCGCTTATTTCCAAGTTAAGACTCCACTCAAAACTCAAATCAACTTTAAAGCCGACTCCATAAGCAAGAGCCTTTGTCGTTGTATAGTATTCTTCTCCGGAAAATTGACCTTCTGTACCATAATCTCTCAAGTCATAAGTCACTCCATCCAAATCGGTTTGTGGATTATAATTAAACACCGTAAAGCCACCAAACAAGTAGGGAGTATAAAAATTATCCTTCGAGCCGTGGACATACTTAAAGAAATTAAACTCAAACTGTCCCGTAATATCGTAGATATGAGACCGGAAGTTTAGGTTTCTATTCTTTTCAAAGATGTTATCAGAATCGGCATCATCCGCTGCAACATGCCCATAAGAAACCCCTAGCTTAGTGTTGATTCTAGGATTAAAATCATATCTGGCAAAAATTCCCGCAGCAGCCCCGGGTCTATTAAGCCTAAAATTGGTGTTTAAATCTCCAAAATAATAGGTCACTCCGCCGCCACCGCCTACTTCCCACCCATGTTGGGCTTTCGCCGAAAGGTGAAAAAGAGAAATGAACACAGCAAAGACAAAAAATCTTGAAATCATTTTATTCATGGTAGATACGCTTCAATTAATTACTCAAGTTTTGGTAGTCAGGAATGCCTGCGGTTATTGGATTCTTGCTTGTCAAAGCAAAGAAAGCTTACCTTTGTTCAAAGCTTTTTCTGTTTTCTTAGGGTTAGTTAAAGTCAATACAAAAAAGAAAAGAATCGTCTATTTTTCTTGTAACTCTTTGGCGTTCAATTGCCTTCGGCGTTCAAGTAGCAAGATTTCTTTCCTGCCTTCCTTTGACCCTTTACCTTTTACCATTAATCTAACCATCCGGCCCGCTAAACCGTTAAACCGCTACACCGGTGTACCAAAACTTAAGTTAATTACACCATAGCATGGCAAATACCCTACCGAAAACCGATAGACTAGGTGCTAAAACGACTTTATGTGCCGCTATGTTGTTTTAAAGTAAGCCTGCTTTGGCAGAAATCTCCAGCATCTTATCAATGGATACACGGGCATCTTTGATAATTTGCTCGGGGACAGTTACCTCCGGCAATTCATACTTTAGGCAAAGGTATAGTTTTTCCAACGTATTCAAGCGCATGTGTGGGCATTCATTGCACGCACACATATTATTGGGTGGTGCGGCGATAAATGTTTTTTCCGGGCTGGATTTCTCCATTTGGTGTATAATCCCCGGTTCGGTAGCGACAATGAAGGTCGTAGCCGGATTTTCCTTGGTATATTTCAGCAGGCCTGAAGTCGAGCCTATAAAATCTGCTTGATCCAAAATCACCGCTTCGCACTCAGGGTGAGCAATCAATTTGGCTTCCGGATGGCGAATTTTCAGCTTCGTTATTTTTTCGACAGAGAAAATCTCATGCACCATACAAGAGCCGTTCCATAAGACCATATCCCGCCCCGTCTTCTTCACCAAATAACGACCAAGATTAATATCCGGCGCAAATATAATCGGCTTATCTTTCGGAATACTATCAATGATATGTACCGCATTAGTCGAAGTACAGCACAAATCTGTTAAGGTCTTCATTTCGGCGGTCGTATTCACATAGCTCACCACCACATGATCGGGGTATTTTTCCTTAAACAACTTAAAAAGCGGAGCCGGAGCAGAGTCTGCCAACGAGCATCCGGCCTTCAAATCCGGTAATAAAACTTTTTTATTCGGAGAAAGAATTTTGGCCGTCTCCGCCATAAAGTGAACTCCGGCAAACACAATGATATCCGCATCCGTCTCTGCCGCTTCTTGCGAAAGCCCTAAACTATCGCCCACATAATCCGCTATATCCTGAATATCACTCTCCTGATAATAATGTGCCAAAATAATGGCATTTTTCTCCTTTTTCAGCCTATTGATTTCTTCAAATAAATCCAAAGTCGGATCTACCTCTATATCCAAAAAGCCTGTGTTATTCAATTCTTTAGTCGCAAAAACTAATTCATCCTGCATTTTGATTGGTTTTATGATGCCTTTCGGCAAAAATTTGATGGTTTGGGCATTTTAAGCATGATGACTACTCAACAGGGAATCTGGAGACAAATAGGCGTCTTTTACCCAAACAATCCCTGCTAAATAATCACAGCAATTAAACGCATGGATTTTTGGATTGTTTTATGGATTTGCACACAGATTCGGGCAGGTTATCTTTGCCCCTTCTACTATCCCAGATGAAAAACATACAGATTAAAGAACACTAAAATAAATGCAACTAAATGAAAAAGCTCCATAGCCAAGCTAATATCTCCATTGCGACGCTTGTAATAGACCCCGAAAAGAAAAGCTAAAAACAAAACAGGCAGATACAAATAAGGAAGTTTGTCGAGCTCCATAAACAGCAGGCTTCCAACAGCCGCAAACAAGAAATTATACATTACCCGAATATATCTTTTTGACAAATGCTGCTGCTTGAGCATGAGTAAAGGCTGCATCAAAACCGCCACGACCACTAGTAATATAAAAATAGCTAAGATGCTATATGTCTCCCAGTCCCAATGGTTAAACAATAGATACAAGGCATAGTCAAAAGTAAAGCTCGTCTTCCAAAAATAGTCAAACCCATCCACCAAGTAATAGCCCACCCCGACCAAGATAACCGGATTGACCCACCCCAATAGCAATGCCAATATCTCCTTTAACCGAAAAGGCCCGAATAAAAACATAGAAAGCATCGCCGGCACGATAAATATAAAATAATAAGGCGTAAATAATCCCGCAATCCCAATAAACAAGCCGGCATAATATATTTTTTCCCGTCTATCATGTTCTTTGGACAATTCAAACAACATATTGATAGCCAACAAGATAAACACACTCCCCGCCAAATAGGGCGTCAACGTCTGAAACGCCAACAAACTACCGGACAGCAATATATATATCAGAGCCACAAAATAATCTCGATGATACCCTATCCGCCGCTCAAAAACCATCCTATTTAATATCATCGCAACCACAAAGCTCATCACCGCCCCCAAAATAGCAAAAACAAGTGCATTCGCACCTAATAACTCAACCAACAGCCCATACAATACCCCCCCACCTTCAACCACAGGAACAGGATGCAAAAAGCCATAAAATCTAATAATCAACAGATAGAAAATTAGAAATATTGCCGACAAAAATTTTGTATTATTAAAGAGTAGTAGCAAGGTTCTGTTTGTTATCCAAATTTGTAACTATCTAACATGATTTACCCCAAAATAGTTACCCAAATTCAATTTCCGTATTCTCCCCGATATTCAAGCTTACATGCTGCCCTTTGACCAAAGCATCATTGCCCACGATGGACTTGCGTAAAACAATTTCTCGTAACTCGGCAAAAGAACCGATAATGGAATTATCCACCACTGAACTCACCACCGTCGAATTTCTGCCAATAGTGACATTCGGGCCGATAATCGAGTTTTTGATGGTACAATTGTCACCGATAGCCACCGGATGAATGATAATAGTCTGCTCAAAACTCTCCAAGTCCACACTCGGCGAATCCATTAATCCCAACAAAGTCGCATTGGTTTCTAACAACACATCCCGCTTTCCACAGTCAAACCATTTATTGACTTGAAAGATAGAAATTTTCTCCCCTTCCCTTATCATCGTCATCAAAGCATCGGTTAGGTGAAACTCCACACCTTCGCCTTCTTCTCCTTCGATAAGTTGCTGTAATGCTTTTGTTAACCGGGGTATATTGGTCAGTTTGTATATCCCGACAATCGCCAAGTTGGACGTAGGCACCGTAGGCTTTTCGACTGCTTTCGTAATATACCCGTTACTACCCACTTCTACAATCCCAAAATCTGATGGTGTTTTCACCACACTCACCCCTACACAGGAGCCCTTCACATCTAAGAAAGCCTGATAATCCAAATCCAAAATCGTATCTCCCAGCGCCACAATCAGCTCATCCGCCCCACCAAAAGCCTTGGAAGCCGTCCAAATAGCGTGACCCAAGCCCAATCTCTTTTCTTGATAGACAAATTCCACCTTTAGGTTTGGATACGTCTCTTTCACATACTGCCTTATCTTATCTCCCAAGTAGCCGATAATAATGACAAAATCATCTATCCCTACCCGTAAAAATTGGTCGATAATATGCGATATAATCGGCTTCCCGGCTACCGGAATCAACGGCTTAGGCTGCGTAAAAGTGTGCGGACGAAGCTTCGTGCCGACTCCGGCTACGGGGATAACTGCCTTTATTTTTTTCTCTTTCAAAACCATTTCTTCAATTTCTTCTGCGCATTTCGCCCCGAAGGTATAAAGAATTACGGTAATATACACATTCCCCGAAAATATTTTGTGTTTTAATGGGATTTAGACGACCAAATGTGCTAAGCACCGTTGGTATTGAACCACGAAAACCACGACTTTTTTTTCCACGAAAGACACGACTTTTTTTAACCACGAAAAACACGAAAGACACGAAAATATGACGTGTACATTTGAACTCGTTTGAACCACGAAAGACACGACTTTTTTTAACCACGAAAGACACGACTTTTTTTGAACCACGAAAGACACGAAAGACACGAAAAATTTCCAAACCTAAGCTAAAATCAAACAACTACCTTTTGTCAGCAAATCCGTATCATGTGTTTGTTTTCCGTGACTCCGCTCCGAATCGCTAAGCTCGCAGCCTTTGCCGACGAAGGACGGCAAAGTTGGCGGAGCACCGATAGGAATCGGTGGGTGAGCCAAATCGTTCGCACAATGATTTTTTGAAAGTAGGGCTTCTGTTCCGGCAGACGACAGTGCTTGTGTTTATCTTCCTTGCTCCATTCTTGGCTCACCAATCACTGCGCTGCGCTCCTTGCTTAGCAATCCACCACCCATGATGTTTGAACCACGAAAACCACGACTTTTTTTTCCACGAAAGACACGACTTTTTTTAACCACGAAAAACACGAAAGACACGAAAATATGACGTGTACATTTGAACTCGCTTGAACCACGAAAGACACGAAGCCTAAGGCTAAAATCAAACAATTACCATCTGTCCCCAGTCAGAATATCGAATGTCGAATGCTGAATGTCGAATAATGAAGTATCCATAATCCGTGAAAATCCGTCAAATCCGTGTTCTATCAAGAACGGTATAACGGGTAGGCGACCAAAAGCTCTTGCTACTTGAACGCCGAAGGCAAGTTGAACGTCCGAAGGACAAATTGAACGTCCGAAGGACAAATTGAACGTCCGAAGGACAAATTGAACACCGAAGGCACAATCCATCCTATTCCACCAAAACCTTCCCAACATCCAAAACAACCCCATCATCCACCAGCCGCCAGACATACAAACCACGAGCCACATCGCCTACCGACCACTCCGAAGGAGACAACCCATTCATTCTCAGTCGCTTAACTTCTCGACCCAGCAAGTCCGTTATAACAACATCGCCTTTGATTGCCCCTGCAAAAGTAACATAGTCTTGTGCCGGATTGGGATAAACTAGGAGCTCGTCCGCTTGCACAAAAGGCTCATAATCCGCTACCGGGTGACAATTCAAGGTGTCTATGCAGCCGTCCGGACTCATCTTCATGACAAAACCATACGTGCCCGGATTGGGTAGCAACCAATTGCGCTCCGCATAACCCACAGATATGATACTACCCGACGATAGCATAGCCGTCCCCGTCACACGAGTACCGTCATAGCCACTTAGAGAATCAGGATACACCGAGTCGGAGCGTGTCCATATCGTGTCTCCCGATGCATTGAACTTAAAATGCATCCCTTTTATTGATGCGTTTGTACTTGGACCAGAGTCTATATTCATCCAACCGGATGCTAAGAAGTTACCGTCCGGCGTTCGCTCCAAATCCGTAAAAAACTGATAGGGTTTTAATATCGGATATATTCGCTCCCACAGCACATTAAAGTCCTTATCCATACGTAAAACCATCGGTCGAGTCCAATAAGTCACATTGCTCGGGGGATTTAACTCCCATGTCCCTGAAATCACTATCCAACTGCTATCGGACAGGAGCTCGAAATCTATTATAGGCCCTCTATTTGGCGCTGCACTTGATTTTTTTAACCAGTTTAATTCACCAATACTATCAATGCTGAATAATACTGATTTATTCCATGTACCTTGATTGCCATTGCTTTGCTCTGCTTGCGTTGCACCCAACACGAAAGAATTATTCCCAAAAGACTTTATTTCAAACACTCCATCATCTGTATTAGACCAATGATAGGTTTGTCGCCATAATTGTTCGCCTATCTTATTTGTCTTAATGACAAAGATGTCCTTCTCAAAATCATCTGCTACCTGCTCCCCCGCCATCATATACCCATCATCCACTTCCAACAAACTACTATTCCCCGAAAAATCCACGCCCACAGGATTGTCGTAGAATTTCAGAAAATCCAGACTTAAATCGTGGTGGACTTTTAGAAGATATAATTTATTAATCGGTGTGGTTCCCCCAGCTATCATATAGCCACCATCAGATGTCTTAATTATTTTATTACGCCATCGTAGGGTCTTTAGCTTATTGATACTGTCTGCATATATTACATTGGCTAAAATATTTCCAAAGGTATCCATTTTTACAAAGCGCATCCCAATCGTGTGATTCTCGTCGTATGATGAAGAATAATAGACAACGGTATCCTCATCAACCAGTACATCCCGATACTCACTTTTATCCATTGCCAGTGAATCAAACACCTTAATAAACCCCGGCTGCGCCTGTAGTAATCGAACCGTCAACAGCAAACAACATAGAATTATTTTTTTCATATGCCTAGATTTTAAAAAGGCGTGCATCTCCGAAAAGATACACGCCAATAATTTATTTATTAATCACTATCTGCCCACCATAGGCTTCTTGTCCATCCAATAAAAGGCGATAGTAGCAA
>JALVCY010000614.1 GCA_027009605.1 Saprospiraceae bacterium | reverse complement strand
AGGAGCTCAGCCGGTGCGCATATACCATGACAAGGGTGCGATAGCTCCCGTGCCTGCAAGGCTGGCGTGGTATATGCTCGCCGGATGTCGGGACGAATACCACTTTACTGCTCCTGAAGGTCGTAGCTTGACGGAGACCTGAAGTGTGGGGAAGTCTGCCGTATGGCTTGCCGATTTCTTTCTCTTTAGCTTGGCCATCATCCTTTTGTATGCAGGTTGAAACCCTGCAGTTAATTAGCCACCGAATAATCATAAACCTTCACTAGAAAATTATCTGGTAATTCTTCTTTTTGATTAACGGAGAATAAAATCGTCGTTTCTATTAAAAACCGCGGATTTAGATTATCTGCAGGATGTTCTGCTAAAATTATTGGCTGCCCATAATGAACGTAGCTTTTTGGCTTTAATAAATATCCCCACCTTTTATGCCTATCCGCATTTATAATCGTTTCACCTAAATAAATTCCAATATCGAATATCATTGACACAGTCGCATTTGCAATCGTGTATTTAGGTCTTCTGATTGCATTCTTTAATAAAGGAGTCTTCAGCATTTGCTCATCAAATTCTATCTGATTCCGATTTTGAAAGCTAGTTTTCTTCACTAGCCATTTATTCAATTCAATTAAAGAACATCTACTAAAATCATTTTTAAATAGCTCATTGTCACCTTGTATTTCTCTTGCCAAATACGCAATCCTTTCATTCTTTATTCTCATAAACCATTCAAAGTATTCCTTCGCCTCTCCTTTACTAAAAGAATCAAATGAACGGTCTTTTACAAAATGCGGTATTTCTACAACTTCGTACATTTAGTTTAATTAATTATTACGGTTTCAATCCCTGCATCTTTCAAAGCATCTTGCAAAGGTTTACTAGCTCCTGCTTTCCCTGTCAATGGACTTCTAAAAAAATTCCACACCACTTTCTTTACCCCTGAATTTGGATTCGCAAGTAATTCAGCATCTTTTGCAATTTGTTCTTTAATTTCTTTAGTTAAAGATGTATATCCAGTTTTTGCTTCGTGTGCAACACCATCAACAAACTGATCAATAAATCTACCTTTTTTGCCTGTTTTCGTTGGAAACCATTTTTGAGAAACCCCACCTTTCTTTTTTAAAAAATTCTCCCCAACCTTTCCTGTTGAACCACGTTTTGCGTACTTTAGGCTCTCCTTAGCCATATCTACATCCGCAATTTTTTTCGCCCCATCTAAATTCTTAAAAGCTTGTTCTACAATTTCGTCAGCCTCATCTAAATTCTTCAAAGCTAGTTCTACAGCTTCATCAGTGCCTTTAAAAAGCTTTCGACCACCTTTAAGAAAATCACCAAAAGGTATCCAGCCTATGATAGATATTACTTTATCTGTAGTTGATCCACCATTAAAAAATGCATTATAAGTATCTTTAGCATCAATACCTTGACCAACATATGGCACAAAACCTAATGCTATTTCTCCAACCTGTTTCTCAATAGCTGTATTTGACCATTTCTTGGCAATCAGAGCATCTTGCCCAGTCCACTCCAACCCATCCAAGTCAACACCATCAATCACCCGATTCATAGCAAAAGCATAAGGTGTCCAGCTCGGATAATCTTTCGTCAACGGATCCACACTCAAAAACCGCCCAATAGCCGGATTATAAATCCTAAACCCATAATCGTAGTGAGTAAGTTTCCCCCACTCCCCATCCGTATCCTTCTCCTTCCCATTAAACCCAAAACGGTAAGCGCCTAGACCACTTTTTCAAGCCAATTGCTGCCTTTGCAGCACTCCAAAAGTAAGCGTTT
>JALVCY010000613.1 GCA_027009605.1 Saprospiraceae bacterium | reverse complement strand
ATCTGAAAGACCACCGAATAGCAGAATACTATATTGATGACATTGTAGTACGACCGTATCGACCCACTGATATTAGTAATAATTGCGTAAGCCGAGATGTAGATTCGATTGTCCTATATTTTGATAAAAATGAGTATTTGGTAACCGACCGTAGCCGGGAAAAATTGCAAAGATTTGTAGAGTCATTTAAAGATAGAAAAGATATTTCTTATACGGTTTATGGTTATACGGACACTATCGGTCAGATTGTAGCAAATAAAATACTAGCTTTAAAAAGAGCCATGTCTGTTTGTAGTCTGGGAGAGAAGTTGTTCGGGAAAAAAGAATTTAGAGCAAAACCATACGGTGTTGGGGAGATAGATGCGGCATCATTGATTGACGCACGAAAAGTAATAATTTATGCCAATCAAGGTGTTGTTCCGCAAGAAATTCAAGATAAAGATGTGTATGGAGTGTCTCATGCAAAAGATAAAATTGGCAAGATTACGAATGGAGAATATTCTCATTGTTCTAGTGCTATAGGCTCTTGTTTGAATTTTGAGTATGATTGGGTGCGTCAGAAGAAGTCAGAAGGGTATGATGTTTTGCCTGCCAAAGAGAAAATATTGAGCGAAGCAGAAAAATCAAATTTAGTTTTTTTCGGTGAGGCGCATTTGCTGCCACAACATCGAGCCTTTGTAGCAGATTTGTTGGAAGGACTCCATCAACGCGGCTATAATATACTATTCGTTGAAACCCTGAGAAATGATTTGGAAGTAGGAAGCTATCCAAAGGTAACGGATGGTATTTACTCTGTTGAACCGGTTTATGGGGAACTGTTGCGTAAAGCACTTGATTTAGGCATGCATGTACTGGCTTATGATGCTTCGGATGCGGACCTTTCGTTGTCCAGGTTGGAACTGGAACGAAGTGGTTTTGTGGATGCGCACAAAGGGGAAGGAGGGCAGTTTCTTACACCTGATGGCGAAGTAAAGTCTTTAGATGATGGCCAATTGGATGTGACCAGTAGGAGTTTAGCGCAAGCCAAAACTATTTTTAATAAATGGCAGGCGTTAGGTCTGAAAAACAAGGCCATCGTTTTTGGAGGAGAGAATCATAATCATGTTTTTGACTGTGGGATGTTTAGAACTACAGGTTCCTTTTTGAAAGAGTACATGGAGGAGCATAATAAAAATATTTTAACGATTAGTCAGCATTCTTATCTAGTAGATTCTCTTCAATTGGCTAATTGGCCGTGTGTGTTGGAAAAGGATGGGGTGGTGCTTGGTACTCATGATTTTTGTAGATTAGCCAGACGCAATATTGAGACAACGGATATTGAAGTGATGCACCCTTTTTCAAGTGGTGATGTTAGTTGGATGCCTTTTTTGGAAAAAAGGAAGCCTTATCATTTTCGATTTCGAGGCAAGAAGATGGAATTCCCGATTGTCCTTAGTATTTACTATAAGGATGAAAATCCCCACTTGGCCGTTCCTGCCTATAATAAAATAGTGAAAAACAAGGATGAATTAAATCGTTTAGAAATCTTATTGGTTCCGGCAGCTTATATAGCTATTGCAAGGTGTTCCGATGGTCGGCTAATGCCTGTAAATATTAAGTAATGGATAGGAATGAAGCTTTCGCAAATAATATGGCTAGTGAGATGTCCGGTTTCCTTGCGGGAAAAAAATAACCCATCTCCAAAACTGACTAAAAACCCATTTGAACGGCTCGAAGAGCCAATTGAACGGCCAAAGGCCAATTTGAACGCTGCGCTAGCAGCATTTGAACAAACTATCAAAAAGAAACAAATTAAATAA
>JALVCY010000612.1 GCA_027009605.1 Saprospiraceae bacterium | reverse complement strand
GATGAGACCGGAAAAATGAGTAGTGAGTAGTGAGTAGTGAGTAGTGAGTAGTGAGTGGTGAGTGGTGAGTGGCGGGAAAAATCTGTGATAAAATTTGCAAGACTCAAAAGTACTAGAACTAAGCAGTTATGCTGTACTTTTTTTGCAAAACACTTGTTAAAAAAATCTAATTTTAAATAGCAGAAACAAAATAAAACAAAGCCCGTATTCCTTATTAACAATGACCCCCTATTTGTGACAAGCAAAGTCAACAAGAAACAGGTCTCATTTTATTTATAATCTATTGAGAATCAATGGATTTATACTTAAAAGCTAATGCTTACGCTAAAATTTAAGTTGAAAACTTTGACATTGCCCCAAATAGCGCCTATTTTTGTTCAATCATACTTACGCACACGATGAACACAAACATAACAAAAAGCTTAAACCACCTACTTTTCGAGAAGGGATTTGTCACCATTCCCGGCTTTGGGTCGTTTGAGATTCAGCAACAATCAGCAATCGTTGATCCGGTCACCGGCAAAATCCATCCGCCGGGAAGTAAGCTGCTATTTATTCCGATTATCCAGTCTGATTATTCTTTAAAGCAATTACTCACCAAGCATTTTAAATATACAGACCAAGAAGCTGAAAATAGCATAACAGAGTTTGTCAGAGAAATCAAGACCAAATTAGAGCAAAAAGAAATTGTTTATATAGACGGCATCGGCAAGTTATTTTTAAATCACGACGATTCCATTGCCTTTTTGCCGACCACATTCAACTTTACCCAAAATAACTATGGTCTGCCGGACGTCAACTACACACCGGTTCAGCCACGAGAAGTTCCCAAAGCAAAAGCCCCTAAAAAGTCCCTTTTGGGTGCCCGCCTTCGAGCCGGTGCCTTACCGGCTTTGACGATTGTTGCTTTTCTGTTTATTTCTTTCAATGTTTACTTTTTGGTCAAAAAACATCTTGATTCCCGGCCGACACAGACGGCGCAAGTAGTCCATGTGAACCAAAAACCTTCTGCTGTGATTCCTTCGCCGGTTCCGTTAATGGACAAAATCACCAACATTGACACGGAAGAAAAAACAACAACAAAAGAAAAAGCCCAACCCGCCATCGAAGTCGAAGATGATTTAAATGTTGATGAAACCAAAGCCCGCACGTTAGAAAACAACGAGTGTATCATCATCGCCGGCACCTTTTCTACCAAAAAGAATGCTTCCAAGATGATTAAAGATTTAATCAACCAAGGATACGCTCCCTACAAAGACAAAAAAGGCAAAAACTGGCGAGTCGGCATCATTTTTCCTTACCACTCTGTCTATGACATCAAAGCCAATCTTGAAGATTTGAGCAAGACCTATCACACCAGCGCTTGGATTTTGAAAAAATAAGTAGATTGCCAGCCGAAGCGCAGCGTAGTACCCAATAGGAATCGGCAGATGAGCCTAAAATCAAAATTCATAACTCGTAACTCTGAGTTCACTTCGAAAAGTCGGATGCAATGGTTTGCTCTGGAGTCCACAAAATTTTATTTGGATTCTTATGATAACTAGTGCGACCGAGACAAGGTATCGCCCCGCCGGGGCTTCCTGTATCGTGCGATATTGTCTGTTACAAAGGTGTCGCCCCTACGGGGCTGACAATAGAGAAAATGTAACTATCTAGCCACCCGCTAATTTTTGCTAGAAAATGCCCTTTTTGCGCCTGTTTTTGCTAAAATTTTCTCACGTAGCCCTGCTACGCTTCAAAAATTGTAGCTTCAACATCCACAAAAATGCCTATTTTTTGCCTTAAAATAGGAGCACCTAAACAG
>JALVCY010000611.1 GCA_027009605.1 Saprospiraceae bacterium | reverse complement strand
CCTTTTTGCGCCTGTTTTTGCTAAAATTTTCTCACGTAGCCCAGCTACGCTTCAAAAATTGTAGCTTCAACATACACAAAAATGCCTATTTTTTGCCTTAAAATAGGAGCACCTAAACAGTTACAAACATCCATAAAAATGCCTATTTTCTATCTAAAAATTGGGGCACCTAAACAGTTCCCTGTTTTCTTTATTACAACCGGCGACAACTTTCCAAAAGTATTAAACTTTTGGAAAGTTCAGGTTGAATAGTTCTGCAGATAATTTTCAGGAGACCACCCCCACTAATCCGCTACTCCAATTTTACCTTGCAATAATCCCGCCCTTTGAGCCAGCGGCGAATAATCAAAATAGAGTCTTGATGGTGGGCGGCCGGAGTGATTACTTGTTGGATGTCGGCCAAGGACTGCCCGGGAATATCATCGTTGCTTACATATCCAAATCCTTGATACTCACCATCTTGTACTAGGACGATTACTTGTTCGTCTGAATTTCGACCATGGTCAATAATCGCAAAAGTCTCAGTGCTTATCCGGCTCAAAAATTCCATGGCCGCTCCCGCTCTAAAATTGTACCGGTCGGGTTCTTCTTGTCCGATGCAAGCGCCGCGGCAAGTTTTGATGTGGTAATTGAAGCAAGGTTTTTGGACTCGTTCGATACCGGTCAGACGCAGGCAGAGTTCGTGCTCGGCGGCTGCTTGTTTTAGTCTTTGCCGGGCACTTGCTTTTTTGGGGAAGTCTGCCAAGAGCCTAAGCTTTTTTCTTTTAGCTTCTGTGCGGGTCATCTTTCCGGAATCAAAGCAGATGTATCCATTTTCATCCGTGTAAGACCAAATGACATAAGGAAGTAGTTTTTGCCGCAAGGCTCGATTGAGCTTGGGTTGCAATCTTTTGATTTCGGCGGATTCAAAGAGGAGAGCGACGAGTTCGCTACCGGTGATTTCCCAAGTGATGTCGGCCACATATTCATGGATGAGTTTGCCTTTGGTGGTATGATCGGCAAAATGCTGCATAATGCGTTTGCGGATATTCAAGGCCTTGCCGACATAGATGACATCGCCTTCCATGTCGTGCATGTAATAAACGCCGGTCGCTTCCGGGATAGAATGCAAAAAATCCAGCGTAATCAGTTTGGGTAATCGGGAGGAATGAATCCCCTCGTTGATTAAGGTATGGATTTCGTCTTCTCCGGCTTCTTTTTGCAAAGCCATTTTTAATAATTCGACCGTGGCTAGAGCATCATCTAAGGCGCGATGCCGGTTTTTGACTTCAATCCCAAATCGCTGAATCAAATTGCCCAAACTATAAGAACGAAATCCGGGAAATACCCGCCGCATCAATCGAACCGTACAGAGTTGCTTGCGCGAAAAAGTATAGCCCAAAGCCCCAAATTCCTTGCGCAAAAAACCATAGTCAAAGCCTACATTGTGTGCGACAAAGATGGTGTTTTCGGTCATTTCGACAATCTTCTTGGCCACTTCATAAAATTTGGGGGCGGAGCGAACCATTTCGTTGGAGATGCCGGTGATTCTGGTGATTTCCCGGGGGATAGAGCATTCCGGGTTGATTAAGGAAGAAAACCGGTCAATTATTTTTTGCCCGTCAAATAGCACGATGGCTACTTCCGTTATTTTTCCGTTTCGGGCGGATGTGCCGGTGGTCTCTAAATCTATGACTGCGTATAGGCTCTGCTGGCTCAATTTGTTTTTTTTACTGGGAGTCTGTTTTTTGTTGAGAAAGTTGAGACGTTCGCCTACGGCTCTCTGGTTGAGTCACTTGTCCTTCGGACATCGTTAAGTTGAGACGCTTCGCA
>JALVCY010000610.1 GCA_027009605.1 Saprospiraceae bacterium | reverse complement strand
ATTATCTCGATTCTCAAGGACAAAGGCTATCAAGTAGAAGAACGCAAATTGTCTATCACTGAAGTCCGTGATGCTTTCCATGCCGGTCACTTGCAAGAGATTTTTGGTAGTGGAACAGCCGCCGTGGTCTCTTTGGTTTCTGACTTGAGCTACAAAGATGAAGTTTTTCATTTAGACGGAGAGTACAAGGTGGCCACCTTAGTCAAAAAAGAAATCAATATGATTCGTCAAGGCTTGACAGAAGATAAGTTTAACTGGCTGTATCCGGCTGTGGTCGATAATGACATCACGGTTTAGGGTGAGCGCCTTCGACAATTGAGTGCCTGCGCTTGATAAGCTCCAATTTCTTCTTTCGGAAAAATTGGAGCTTTTTTTATACCTTTGCTGCCGAATATTAAACTTCTTCTAATATGAAAGTCCAACTCCATAAGATTCCAACGACTCCTCCCGATACCATTTCCCGAAAGGAAGCCCAAAAAGCAACCAAAGCTTACGCAAAAAAAATTGGTCAATACCATGCCAAGTTGCTTGCGCAAAAAAAGTACAATGTCTTGGTTATCTTTCAAGGAATGGACGCCAGTGGCAAAGACGGAGCCGTCAAAAATGTATTCAAACAATGCACCCACAATGGCATTCGGGTTCATTCTTTCAAGAAGCCTACCGACTTGGAGTTTGCCCATGACTTCTTGTGGCGCGTGCATCAACAAGTACCGGCCAAAAGCGAGTTGGTTATCTTCAATCGCTCACACTACGAAGACATTTTGATTCAATGGGTTCATGGCTGGATTGATGACCAAAAAAGAGCCGACAGAATGGAAGCCATTAACCATTTTGAGTCTCTTTTGGCGAAAGACAATCACACCATCATCCTAAAATTTTATCTCCATTTATCGAAAGATGAACAAAAAATCCAACTAACTCAACGAATTGAAGACCCCACTAAAAATTGGAAACACAACGAAAACGACTGGAAAGAACGTGAACTTTGGGACAAATATATGACTGCCTACGAATATGTTTTGGAGCATTCGGCACTTCCTTGGCATATTATCCCGGTGGATAAGCGTTGGTATCGGGACTATTTGGTCTCCAAGGCCCTTGCGGAAAAATTAGAATCCCTAAACCTACAATATCCAACTACCCAAAAATGAAAATCCTAATCGTAGCCGCCACGACCGAAGAGATTCTGCCTTTCCTAAAATGGTTGGACGAAAATCCTTCTGATGCACACCAGATAGATAGTCTAGTCACCGGCGTTGGCTTAGTGGCCACCACTTTTCATTTGACCTATGTACTAAATCACAACGAATTTGACTTGATAATTCAAGCCGGAATTGCGGGTTCCTTTCGGAAAAATCTAGCCATCGGGCAGACTGTTTTTGTGGTTTCTGAGACCTTTGCCGACTTAGGTAGCGAAGCTTCGGACGGGCAGTTTAACACGGCTTTTGATATGGGCTTTATTCAAAAGGACGAATTCCCTTTTAGCGATGGAAAAATCCACAATCCCGATGCAGAAGCGGCGGGCTTTTTACGGCAAGTGCAGGGAATTTCTTCCAATACTTCGCATGGACAGGCCTCCTCTATTGACTTGATTATCAAGCAATTCAATCCTGATATCGAATCTATGGAAGGGGCTGCTTTTTTCTACGTTTGTCGGATGATGAATGTACCGTTCCTAGAAATCAGAGCCATCTCCAACTACGTAGAACCCCGGAATAAAGACAACTGGAACATCCCCCTAGCCATTGACAAATTAAACGAAACGCTTATCGGAATTGTTGAAGTGCTGACTTTGGCTCAAACAAACCCATAGAACAGACAAAACGAATCCTTCAAA
>JALVCY010000609.1 GCA_027009605.1 Saprospiraceae bacterium | reverse complement strand
AAAGCCACCACATCTGATGAAATTTGATGATTATGAAGATTTTTCTAATCAAATTTTCATCTCAGCGGTAAATACTAGTGCCAATAAGGTGGAATTCAACCTAAATTTTAACGCAACAGGGCCCAACGGCCTAACCGTCAATGCGGAGAATTTCTTGGACGAGCCCATTGTATTAGGTCCTGGAGAAGTCCTTTCTTTTGATGGATCTCAATTTGAAGACTATGGTGTTTCCGGCCTTTCGGAAAACAATATCCAACCCGAAAGTGAGCGTAAGTACTTAGCCTACAGTCGAGTACTTCGGGAAGGTAGATATACTTTTTGCCTAACTGCCATCGTACCCAATAGTCCCAAAAAGTTTCTTTCAGACCCAAATGAAGGCTGTGATTACTTTGACACAAAGTATGGAGAGCCGCCATTTATTGTCACACCCGACAACAACGAAGCTGTCACAGCGACGGATCCAGCCATCCTAAATGTGGTTTGGACGCATAATACAATTGGTGCGCCAAGTGCCTTTGATTACACTTTAAAGATTGTGGACATCACCAAATTTGGAGACTATGACCCCATTGAAGTGATTGAGCAACCGGGAGTTCCGGTTATTTTTGAAGATGCCTTTGAAGGTCAATTTTTTGCCGGGCTAACAGATATAGACTTAGAAGAAGGACACCGCTATGCCATGAGAGTGACGGTTAAAGACCCGGAAGATAATATGAAATTTCAAAACGCAGGAAAGAGTAATGTCGTCGTTTTTAATTATCAAAAGCAAAATCTCACAGACCCCATTGACACAACGACAACAATCGCAGTCAATGATGATGACACATCCCAAGACTCCACCAATACATCCAATGAGCCCCCCGTTCATGCAGGCCCAAGCGAATGTGATTTTATTGAAGATGCTCCTACCCTTACAAGTTCAGTGGCTACCAGTTCATTGAGTGTTGGGGATGTATTGACCATTGGTCGATTCAGCATGGAAGTCAAAAGTTCGACTGCCGGCCCAAACAACACCTTTACAGGAACGGGTGAAATTGCGATTCCTTTTCTAAATAATATCAAAATACTCACAAACTTTACTAATATCCAAAAAAATGCAGATAATCAGATTTTTGAAGGTGTCGTAACCGGTAAAGAAGACCGCTCTTTCCCTTATGCTGCAATTAATACCGGCATAGGAATGGTCCCCGGTATGACCGCCGAGCAGAAAGACCAACTTAAAGATTTTCTGGCAACAGGCAATAGATTATTAAGTCTTTACAACGGCAACGAAACGATTGGCTTACCGATTGGTATTGATAACGAAGTGGCCGACAATTCTGTCACCGTGGGAATTATGAAGATGACTTTTACGCCTTTTGGTGCCAACTTAGATGCCATGATGAGTGTTAATATTCCTTCTTTGGAAGACAATATGTTGCATGATTTATCACTGGGTGTGATGGACTTGTCTTTTTCGCCGGAAGGCCTGTCTCCGCAAGCTAAACTATATCTAGGCAGAGACCTAACTGTCTCAGAATCAAATGGTAACGAGCTTATTTTTGGCGGATTGGAAGATGCAGGTACAGACTGGAATCAAATCACTTTTGCGGAATGGGATTGCTCCGGATTTAAGTGTTTGAACGTGGCTTTGGATTACAAATTCTCTAGAGACGTCATCGTTCCTGACAGCCCGGATGGAAGCCCCGGAGACGGCTTTGTACAAGCGCATACAAATATTACCTTATGCAATGATTTTAATATGCTTGCGCAAATAGATATCCCTGCTTTCCAAATTGCAGGCTCACCGGATGGCTTTGCCTTTGAAGTGGATGAAGCTTGGATTGATTATTCCACC
>JALVCY010000608.1 GCA_027009605.1 Saprospiraceae bacterium | reverse complement strand
GCCAAAGATACACCATTCAAAGAGAGTGGTGAAGATGTGAAAATCAAATTTCCAACTGCACAAAAGCTTGTAGTTCAAGACTTTACAGTGTATCCAACGGCGGCTACGAATATTGTCAACGTGGAAGCCCAATTGGATGGACTAGTCAAAATGTTTGTGGTTAGCATGACAGGAGAAGTGAAAACGAGAGTGAGATTTGAAGGCAGCTACACCTTGGATGTATCCAATTATGCCAAAGGAACCTATGTCATTCGAATAGGACGCGGCTCGGACTATGTCACTTACAAGTTTATGAAGCAGTAAGAGCAACGAATAGAATTAAACAACGAAAGGGAACTTCTAATGATTAGAAGTTCCCTTTTTTGCATACTTAAATGTCGAACGGTGTGGCGGTGGGTTTGCCTCTAGAAGTATTCTGATGCAAAACCACCAAATTTTATTCTGTTTGGAGATTTTGTTCAATTTTTCAACTGTTGAGTCTGCTCTGAAAAGTCCACTCCGCCCGAAATTAAAGCGATGAACAAAATTTTATTTGGTTACCATGCATAACTTTCCAAAAGTTTAAACTTTTGGAAAGTTTTATCAAAAGCATTTAAGCAATGGCATGATTCGTCAGTCGAACCTTTACCTTTAGGATTTCCCGGACTTCGCTGGGCTCTACTTCGTATGGTTTATAGACGGCATCATTATCGGAGATTAGGCGCATGGAGACGACTTGGCCATTTTCTTTGACCAATTGGATGCGTTTGGCGACTACGGAATCGGTAACGACTATATAGACTTGATTGTCCCGGATACGTTCGTCGGGGCGCATTTTTTCGGCAACGACAATGTCTCCATTCGTAATCGTCGGCAACATGCTGTCCCCTTCAATCTCAAAAGCATACAAATCTTCTCCTTCATAACCGGGAATGGAGAATTTAGGATATTCAGAAAAATCATTTTCTTGGCTGCTCAGTGCATATCCGGCTGTGGCCCGGTGGGGTACCAATGTAATGTTTTGGCGTCCGGTAAAGTGGCCGGCAGACTTGGGAATGCTGGGGATATCGGACGTGGCCGGATGACCGGCAAGAAATACATCGTCACTTAGCTCAAACAGATAATTGCCATTGACTCCATAAGTTTGAAACATTTTATGGAGTTGGTCAACGGTAATGTTGCGCTCTCCTTTGAGTATGCTGTTGATGACGTGGTTATACGTCCCCAAATGCTTGGCTAGATCGGACTTGCCTTTGATGAGTTTAAGTTTTTCTAACTGCTCGTACACCTTTTTAAAGCGACGATTGACCGGATTATCGACAAAATTTCCCATTTTGAACAAAAAATTTTAAAAAAATTTGACATTTAAAACAAAATGTTTGTATATTTGTAATCACAAACACAGTTCGTTTTATTTCTTGCTGTGTAAAGGTAACAATAATTTTTAAATCGCACAAAATGAAGCAGAAGAAAAATAAAAAATTTACGGATCATCCCTTCTTCCGCCAAGGAAATAATGGGTTTGAGCGTACTGAAGGGGCGCCTGCCGGGAGTCAAAAAGTCCTTCAGGAGTACACTTTGCTGCAATTCTTTTTGCTAAAACTCAAAGCAAAGCTTAGGCAGTGGAGTATTTTGTTAAAACAAAATGTTTTGACTTTGGGTAAGGAGACCTTCAAGTCCACTCTTTTTTGGAAATCAGTCGCCTTCTTGATGGTATTCGTCTGGGCAATGCGGTGGTCTAAGAATGTGAAAGTGCAATTTCATTGGCCCATTACACTTTCCAAGAGTTTTTCGCCGCAAGGCAGCAGTGAAATTCAAGAAATGAATTTTGCCGGTTTTTTCAGCTCCAATGAAGCGGCGCCAACCGTTAATTTGAAGCGCCAAAAAGCAGAAGATTATATCCGGCGCTATGCCAAAGTTGCGATTGCTGAACACCGAAAATTTGGGATTCCGGCTAGCATCAAAATGGCGCAAGCTCTTGTCGAGAGTCGGGCAGGCGAGAGTACGCTGGCGCGAAAAAATCACAATCACTTCGGCATCAAATGCTTTTCCAAAAAGTGTAAAACCGGACATTGTAGCAACCTGACGGATGATAGTCATAAAGACTTTTTTAGAATTTATCACTCCGCTTGGGAGAGTTGGAGAGCCCATAGTCAATTGTTGAATTCCAAAAAGTATAAGCCGCTCCAAAAATACGGCGATGACTACAAGGCTTGGGCCAAAGGCCTGAAAAAATTGGGCTACGCCACCGATAAAAACTACGACAAAAAACTCATCGAAATCATCGAAACTTATCAACTGTATCGACTCGATCAGCAGTGATTTTTGAACAAATTGGGTCGGATTCCTTGCCAAACTGAATAGAATTAGCCGGAATCGCCCATTTAACAATGCTCTTACGAGCAAAATAACAAGTTGTTGAACAAAATTTAATCCTTCACGTAAAAACCCAACATTATGAATCGCCAAGTTAAAGGTCAAGTGACGACTCCCGCAAATCCTATTCCGGCAAAGCCTAAGCAGGCTTTGGTGGAGAAGTATTTCCCGTTGTTTTCTATGCTCGTTTTATTCAGTCTCTTGCAGGTGTTGTCTGCTTTCTTTTACAACCCTTTGGGCGAAGCCAATGGCGAATATTATGCGCCCCCCGTTGTACGCCAAGATATTCCTTTTTCTATTCTTGTCAGAAATACTCGAGTCGGGCTCGGTATGTCCAGAAAAATTTTGGCGCAAAAAGTCCATTTATCCATTCCTAATATCGAAGCCATCGAAGAAGGTAAGGCGGTGCCTACCGGAGAAATTGAAACCGCTTTGCGTATCGCCTTGGATATGCCTTTGGTGACGATGAAGGATGAGTTTGTTACTAATGTGCCTTGATTGGGCCTTCGGCCGTTTAGTTGGCTTCGGCGTTCAAGGGAACACATACCAAGAATTTGTAGAGTTTCTTAGTGTAAACTTAGTGTTATCTAAGTGCTCTTAGTGGTAAGGGAAAATGTAATGCCTAACCACTAAGGACACGAAGTTGCCACTAAGAATTCACTAAGGTATTGATTGTCAGTAAGTTAAACGCCGCCTTTTTGTGTAATGTTTTGCTCCCATCCGGAGATATTAACGGTGTAGCGGTATAACGGTGTAACGGGTAGGCAGCAATTAAAGGTCAAAGGTCAAAGGTCAAAGGTAGGCAGTCAAGAGAGCGTCCCCCTTGAACGCCCGAAGGGCAAATTGAACGTCCGAAGGACAAATTGAACGCCAACATGTTGATTATCAGTGTTTCAGTTGAACGATTGAACAAAATCTCCAAACAGAAAAGAACTTGGCGGTTTTACATCAGAATACTTTTCGGAGCGGACTCACCGTTACTCCGCCAAATCCCTTGTTATTCATTCAATATTCGCTTCATCACCTCCTTCAAGTCTTTAGTCAAGATTCCTTTGGTGATAATTCTTTTTTCTTTGTCTAAGATGTAAATGGTTGGGGTCATTCGGACAAAGAATTTGGTCTGGAAGTGAGAATGATTATCGGGGTCAGCGAGGTTGATCATGTCGTTGAATTCGTGTTCTTTGACGCTGTCCCAACACTTGTAGGAGTCCTTGCCGAGTTGGTTGCAAATGGTGATGACGGCCACCCGGTCTTTAAAGGCTTTATAGAATTTGACCAAATCCGGTGCGGCTCTTTTGCAGTATCCACATTCCGGGCCCCAAAAATAGAGAACGGTGTAGTCTTTGTCCACGTCATAGATGGAGTGAGCCGACCCATCTTCTTCGTATAATGTGATATTGGGGGCTATTTTGCCGATTAGGACAGGTTCTAGGAGGTCGGCATTGCGAAGGAGAATAGCCTTTTTGTCTTCGTCAATGTCTTGGAGAATGCCTGTTTTGACGTATTTGTTGACCAAATGGACGAAGATGGCGTCGAATCCAACTTCATGGGAGTTTCCATATTGGGTCAAAAAAGTGACTAAAAAGTAGCGATGAATCTTGGGGGCGGCTTCCAGTTTTTGGAGCAAATTATCCAACTCGTAGATAAGTGTATCGGGTACTTGTGGGATTATTTTGTTGACATAATCTAATACTTTTTGGCTGTAAAAGTTGGTGTAAAGCAAGCGCTCATCCGAAAAATCAATATTGTCAAAATAATGATACCGGTAGTAGTCGTATCGTTTTTTTAGGACTGTTTCCGGGCTTCCGGAGAATTCAGGCACCTTGACTTCCCGGATGCTTTGGACGACCAGAGCCGGAAAAGTGCCCGCATTTTCATGGATGTATTTATCTTGGTATTGTTCTACTTGTTGGTTTAATTGTTCGTAGGCTAGGATGAGTTCGTTTTTCCTTTGGGTGTTTTTTAGGGAGTCCTGAACCAAGATCTCCTGGCGGATTAATGCCGCTTTTTGGCGCAAGCCCATCATAAACCGGACGTATTCTTGAAAGATGGCATTGCTGGAAGAATGAAGATAAGTAGCCGGTTGGCTGAGGTCTTTGGCGTCTGCAAAAACAGAAAAATGCTGGTCACCCCGATCGATGATGAACTCTAAAATCCGGTTTTTGGGTTGAAGCACCAGTAGATACATGCCGTATGGTATCGTGTCCGTTCCTTCAAATACGAAGTGGCCGGGCGTTTGGGCGGTCAGAGTATCGGATACGAATTGCTGATTCCCATACTTATAGGCGAGCAAGGCCGTGTCCCGGTCATAATTTTTAATCGTAAAATCAATACGGTAGCCTGCTTGCGCAAAAAGCCCCCAAGACAAAAAGACAGTGAAAAAAAAGGAGATAAAATATTTCATGATGGGTGTTTATCTATGGTAGAAAAAACCTGCCTTCCGGCAAAAAGGGAAGGCAGGTTTTGGGGTGAAGTAGTAGGGCTTAATGGGTAAGACCGATTACTTCTTCTTTTCTTTTTCTAATTTTTGGTCACGTTCGATAAGTTGTTTCATGACATCGGGCAATTCCTTTGCAGGAATGCGCTTCATGATGATTTCTTTATCTTTATTGAGGATGTAAATCGTAGGAGTGGACTTGACGTTATAGACCGTCTTGAAGTGTGAAGAATACTTGGGGTCGGCTAAGTTAATCATATCGTCAAATTCATGGTCTTTGACGAATTCCCAGCACTTGGGGGCTTTGTCTCCACCGATTTCATTGCAAATGGTGATGACCGCTACTTTATCTTTGTATTTCTTGAAAAAGTCCACCAAATAGGGCGCTGCTTTTTTACAATGTCCACATTCCGGCGACCAAAAGAAGAGTAGGGTATAAGGCTTGTCCACATCATAAATTGACCGTGCCGAACCGTCTTTTTGGTAAAGCGTCATATTGGGTGCTTTCTTGCCGATGAGCACCGGTTCGAGAAGATAAGCATCTCTTAATATTTTGGCCATTTGGTCTTCATCGACCCAAGGCGCTTGGCCTTTGGCATAGTATTCTTTGACGAGATGAACATAGACCGCATCAAAACCTACAATCTTGGAACCGGCGTACTTGTTTAAAAAAGAAATCAAGTAGTACTTGTGCATTTCGTCATTGGATTCCATTTTTTTGAGCAGGCCATCCAATTCCAAGCTAATGGTATCCGGATGTTGGGGAATCAACTTGTCAATATAATAAGTGATTTTTTTGTCCAAAAGATTGGTATAAAGCAATCTCTCGTCGCTAAAGTCGATATTATCAAAGAAGTGTCGGCGATAATAGTAATATTTCTGTTCTTGAATTTCTTTGTCTGTGCCCTTAAAATCCGGGAATTTTATTTCGGAATAGCTTTTGACAATAACCGCCGGCAAGGTACCCGCATATTTTTTGATGAAATTCTGTTGGTACTCAGCGACTTCGTTGTCGAGATTTTCATATTGTTTGGTGAGTTCTTCCTTCTTTTTGGTATTTTTCAGGGAGTCTTGGACTTGGATTTGCTTGCGCAATTTTTCCGCTTTGGGGCGCATGCTCTTCAAAAAGTCTGCATATTCTTGGAAGTGTTTATTGGCAGAGGAATGCTTGAATTTGACTTTGGACAAATCCTTAGCATCTGTAGAGATGGAAAAATGATGATCTCCCTTGTCAATCAAAAACTCCATATAGTCTCTCTTGGGTTTCAAGACGACTAAGTACATTCCGTCTTTTATGGTATCTGTGCCGGTCAATTCAAATTTTCCTTTGGATATCGCCGTCAAAGTATCTTTGATGTATTGTTTGTCCCCAAATTTATACCCTATATATAAGGTATCGTAGTCGTAGTTTTTGATATTGATCTTTACGTCATAGTCTGCCTGGGCTTGTAGATTGAAGGCGAAAAGGATACTGAGTAGTAAACTTGTCCAAATTTTCATTTATGGTCGTTTTTTTTTGCAAAAAATAGATGTAGGAGAGATGCTGCTTGCGCAAAAACCTTTTTCCGAAAGATTAACGCATGATTCCCCGCAAAAGTCTAACCTATTTGCATAAATCTATAATATAGCCCTTTGTTTAAAATTGCGTTAACATTAACCGAATAGCGGTGTAACGGTGTAACGGTATAGCGGTGTAACGGTATAGCGGTGTAACGATGTAACGGCTAGGCAGCTAAAAGATCTTACAACAATATCAAAAATGAGTCCGCTCCGAAAAGTCCACTCTGCCAGAAATTAAAGCGATGAACAAAATTTTATTCTGTTTACCACAAGTCTCCCTTGCGAAGGGAGATTTAGTGGGTTAAAACAAAAGCGAAAACAGAATAAAATTTTGTGGACTCAAGAACAAACCACTGCACTCGACTTTTCGGAGTGAACCCAAAAATGGAATCCCCAATATCGAATAATGAAGTAAAATCCCGGCAAAAACCCAAATCTCTCAACTAGCGAAGCGAATCAACTTCTTCAACTAGCGAAGCTTGCGAGCGAATCAACTCTTTCAACTTCTTCAACTTTTTCAACTCTCTCAACTAAAAACCAACAGAATATCGAATGTAGAATGCCGAATATCGAATAATGAAGTAAAAATCCCGACAAAAATCCAAATCGTCTCAACCTGCGAAGCACTCAACCACGAAGTCCGAATCCACGATAGTAATCGGGACGAGTTCTCAACCCAGAGAGCCGAAGGCGAACGTCTCAACCTTCTCAACCAAAAAAAACAACAGAATATCGAATGTAGAATGCCGAATATCGAATAATGAAGTAAAAATCCCGGCAAAAACCCAAATCTCTCAACTAGCGAAGCGAATCAACTTCTTCAACTAGCGAAGCTTGCGAGCGAATCAACTCTTTCAACGAAGCCAAGAACAAACCACCATCGAAGCCAAAGACCAAAGGCGCCACAGGCGCGCCCCAAAGACCAAAGGCCAAAACAAGCCCCAAACCCCCTAAAAAGGATGAGTCAGTCCCAATCCCAGCATAAAAAATTGGCTAATTTCCCGTCCGGTTTGGACTGATTGATAGCTTGCGCCGATTGCCAGTTCGTTGTTTTTTAGATAAAGGTTGGTGCCGGCGGTAAGTCCATAGAAATTGGAATTATGGTCTCCTTGGACAAGTTGCTTGGCAAGCATAGGATTCAGGAATAAGGCATATTTGGGTGTGGGGTGGTAAGAAAAGTAAAGGGGGAAATAGAGACGAATAGGGTGGACTTGATCGGTGTAAAGGGCTTGGATGCCTAATTTAAAGCCCAAGGCTAGGGCATATTTGGATGTTTGGCTGCCGGCGAATTGGTATTTGGTGATGAGTTGTGCGTTACCGCCGGATGTAATGCTTACGCCTAGATCCAGTTTGGAGTTCATGGCATGGGCGTATTTTAGAGAGACATTGGGGACTACACCATCGACATCTTCGTAGGTATTGTCTATGAAGTAGCCATCGACTTGGACTTGGAATGATTGTTTGTCTTCGCCTAAAGTTCTTCCCGTTTCCAAGTTAGCTAGAGGCATGCAGCTCCCGATTAGGAGGATGATGGCGATGAAAAGGATTGATTTCATTTTTTTGTTTTTGCTCACAAGTTACGGATTCTTTTTGAGATACCACGAGTCCAAGCATTTTCAGGCTTGTTCCTAAATAGAAATACATTTGAAGGCAAAAACGCTTGCTGGCGGCTAGAGTTCCACAAGTGGTAGCAGCCAAATTTATTTGGCTGAAAAAAGCTTGCTCTCTACCTCCCGAATGAATTCGGAAGTACCGGCGAGAATCAGCGCCAAGCTTGGGGCTTGCTTTACCGTTGGTTTTGCTTTACCGTTGGTTTTAACCAATGGACAGGAAGCAAGTTTGTTAGGGGCTTTAGCCCCATTGACTTGGTAGCAGCCAAATTTATTTGGCTGAAAAAAGCTTGCTCTCCACCTCCCGAATGAATTCGGAAGTACCGGCGAGAATCAGCGTCAAGCTTGGGGCTTGCTTTACCGTTGGTTTTGCTTTACTGTTGGTTTTACTTCACCGTTTGTTTTACTTTACCGTTGGTTTTAACCAACGGACAGAAAGCAAGTCTCTTATGGGCTTTAGCCCCATTGACTTGGTAGCAGCCAAATTTATTTGGCTGAAAAAAGCTTGCACTCCACCTCCCGAATGAATTCGGAAGTACCGGCGAGAATCAGCGTCAAGCTTGGGGCTTGCTTTACCGTTGGTTTTGCTTTACTGTTGGTTTTACTTTACCGTTGGTTTTAACCAACGGACAGGAGGCAAAACAATTAGGGGCTTTAGCCCCATTGACTTGCCAAGAAAATACCAGAAAAAATAACAAAAAACAAGCGCAAATAACCAGAAAGAAAAAGGTGAAAAGCCTTGATAATCAATAAGATAAATCATTTTACCTAAAGTAAAATCCTAAATAAACCAACAACAGGACAATTTCTACCCGACAAACTAATTTTATGGGGTAATTCAATAATAGAACACTTGTAAAAGGATTGTTATGAAATCGGAGTGTCCCTATAATTTACTTGAATTCCCACATTTTACCTCAAGAATCTGCGCAGGCTAGTTGATAATCAAAATATGAATAAAAATGGGCGTTTTTAGGGCTGAGTTAAAGAAAAATATAGGCAATAGGGATATGGATTTCCCCAATTAATAAAAATGGGAAGTTAAGTTACCATTTTTTACCCATCAAAATTGAATCTATATGTGGTAAAAATACAAATTATTAAAACAAAATATTTGATAATATGGGTGTTTTGCTTGTTTTTCCTAGGATTATGAAAATTTCCCATATTTTTTCGGGTAATTTGTGGTAATTTTGCAACCTATCGTGTACCTTTGTGGTATTATTGATGAAAATTAGTTCATGCTGTATCTTGATGGAACATATCACTGCGCAATAGACGACCGGGGCCGGGTACGGATTCCGGCACGTTTGCTGGATGCATTGGGAGAAGGCAATAATGAAAGTTTTTTTGTGAATAGGGGGTTGGGTGAGCACAATATGTTGCGCTTGTTCCCTAAGCCGATGTGGGATGAAGAAGTTCGGAAGATTCGTAAAAATATGAATCCATACAAGCAAGATGAAGTGGAAGCTGCACGCTTTTTCTTCAATGGCGCCGAAGAAGTAGAAGTGGACAAGGTGGATCGGATTCGGATTCCGAAAATGTTGTTGGATTGGATTGATGTCCATGGAAAGGATCAGTTGGTCATCAATACCTTCTTAGAATTTATCGAAATCTGGAAGGCTGATGACTATGTCAAATTCATCAATCAACAAAAACACGATGCCGAAAAACGTATCGACCATGATGTCTTAGCTAGATTGGTGTCCGGACAACCGGATGATAAAGAAGCGCAATGAATGAAGACTATCACCGGCCGGTACTCCTTGAAGAAAGTATTCAGGGATTAGATATTTTGCCGCAAGGCATCTATGTCGATGTGACTTTTGGCGGCGGGGGACACTCAAGTGAAATTTTGAAGCACTTGGGGAAAGAAGGACGATTGATTGGCTTTGATCAAGATGCAGATGCACTTCAAAATATCATTCAGGATGACCGTCTGAAAATTCAACCACATAATTTTAGACACCTAAAACGGTATTTGAGATTAGACGGAATTACGAAAGTGAACGGGATTTTGGCAGATTTGGGGGTGTCTTCTTTTCAGATAAATACGGCCGAAAGGGGGTTTTCTTATCGGTTTGATGCGGACTTGGATATGCGGATGGATCGAAATTCGGAGTTGACTGCGGTTCACATCATCAATAAATATAGTGCAGCGGAGTTGCAAAATATTTTTGGGACATACGGAGAAGTGAGAAATGCCAAGTCTTTAGCGCAAGCAATCATCGAAGCGCGACGGATGTCTAAGATTCAAACCACTCAACGATTATTGGATGTAGTGGGGCCTTGGATTCGAGGAGAAAGAAATCGGTATTTGGCGCAAGTCTTTCAAGCGTTGCGGATAGAAGTGAATGATGAGATGGGGGCTTTGGAAGATTTTTTTAAGGATGCCATTGATGTTTTAGCGCCCGGCGGCCGGTTGGTGGTGATTAGTTATCACTCTTTGGAAGACCGGATGACCAAGAATTTTTTTAAGACCGGGAATGCAGAAGGAAGGGTGGAAAAGGATTTTTATGGAAATATCCATCGACCACTGAAGGTTTTGACTAAAAAACCAATTTATCCTTCTGAAGAAGAATTAACCATAAACCCTCGTGCGAGAAGCGCCAAATTGCGCATCGCCGAGAAACAATAAACACACGAACAACACGATTTGCACCCATGGCAATAAAATTAAAATCTACATTTAGTTTTTTCGCTTTCTGGCCGAAGTTCGCCGGATGGATATTGGGTAATATCCGCTTCGTATTTTTATTGGTTTTTTTGGGGGTCATTTATATTGCAATGGTTCGGCAGGCAGAAGCCAATGTACGGGCTATTCATACTTTGAAGGAAGATGTGCGCAAGCTGCGTTGGGAATACATGAGCCTGCAATCGGAGTTGATGTATAGTAGTACCCAGTCTGAAGTCATACGCAATATGAAGGCAAAGGGTTTTATTATAGACCCCAAAGGCCCTAAGCGTATCGTCGTGCCTAAGGGAAGTATAAAATTAGAAGAGTAAAAGTGGCCATAAAAAACGAAATATTATACCAGATGTACATCCTACTCGCCTTCGTGGTGCTGGTGGCCTTTGGTATCTTTGCCCAGTTGCTCAAAGTCAGTATCGTGGAAGGGCCCGATTTGCGTGCTAGGTTGAAGAATAACTATGTGCAAGAAAGGAAAATAACAGGAGAACGGGGAACTATTTTTGCGGACGATGGAAGCATCTTAGCGGCTTCTACACCACTTTTTGAATTGAGAATGGATTTTAGAGCGGAAGGTTTGACGGAAGAGGCTTTCAAAAATGGAGTGGATTCTTTAGCTTATTATTTGGCGCATTATCTCGATGACAAATATACTGTTGGAGCTTGGCATGAACGATTGGTGGATGCTTATGAAAAAGGACAGCGTTACTTCTTGCTGAAAAAAGGAGTGACCTATCCCAAATTGGCTTTTTTGCGCAAGCTGCCAATCCTGCGACGCGGGCAGTATAAGGGTGGATTTATCATTAGAAAAGAAGATAAACGTTCCCATCCTTTTAGGATGTTGGCACGCCGGACTTTGGGCTATGTCAAGGAAGAAACGAAAGTCGGAATTGAAGGCAGTTTTGATGATTATTTGAAGGGAGACGAGGGGAAAGAATTTATGATAAAAACGCCGCAAGGCTGGGTGCCCCAGCATAATTTGGAGCAAGTGACTCCAAAAAATGGAGCAGATGTTTATACCACTATTGATGTCAATTTGCAAGATGTGGTACAAAATGCCTTGCTAAGGGGACTGCAATATCACGATGCCAAACAGGGAACGGCTATTTTGATGGAAGTCAAAACCGGCGCTATCAAAGCCATCAGCAATATCGGAAAAGTCCAAAATGGCTGGGCAGAAGTGTATAATTATGGCGTGGGAGCGGCGACGGAGCCGGGTTCTACTTTTAAGTTGGCTTCTATGATTGCTTTGATGGAAGATGATAAAGTGAATTTGGAGGATACGGTCGCTCTGAATCTAGGAAAAAAGCAGTTTTATGATCAAGAATTGGTGGATGCATCAGCTCATGGCCTAGAAAAAACAACGATAAGACATGCCTTTGAGATTTCTTCTAATGTCGGGGTGGCCAGCTTGATTGATTCATTTTATAACCACTCGGATAAAGAGCGGGAGCGATTTGTTAATCACTTGAAAGACTTGTATTTGCATTTGCCTACGGGTATCGAATTGAAGGGGGAAGCATTGCCATATATCAAGGAGCCCAATAGTGCAGTGGATCAATGGAGTGGAATCACAATCCCTTGGATGGCCATAGGTTATGAAGAAAAGATTACTCCGTTGCAGCTGCTCAATTTGTACAATACGGTCGCCAATGGTGGAAAAATGATGAAGCCTTATTTGGTGACGGACATTAAGCGCAACGGTAAGTTGATAAAGCATTATAAGCCGACTGTGATTAGTAGCCGGGTGATTAGCCCCAAGGTCGTGGCCAAGGCTAAGTCCTTACTGGAAGGCGTCGTGGAAAGGGGGACTGCCAAAAAGTTGAAGTCCGATTTTTATCGCTTTGCAGGAAAAACAGGGACAGCCAAAATCGACTATAAGTCTAACAAAAAGTCAAATAAATATCAGGCTTCTTTTGCCGGCTATTTTCCGGCGGAGAATCCGATGTATGCTTGTATTGTGGTGGTATATGAACCCAAGGCGCATGGATATTATGGCGGTGGAGTGGCCGGACCGATTTTTAGAGAAATTGCCGACCACTGTTACTTGCTCAATCCTGAATTGAAATATCCTATTAATGCCCATCTGGCTCAATTGGATAAAAGCAAGCTGCCCGGTTGGCAGGTCGGATACAAAAAGGATGTGGTCAAAGTCACCAATGAATTTGAGATACCAACCAAAGACTTGGCTAGTGATTGGGCGGTTTTTAAGACCTACAATGATGTGGACACGCTATTTTTACTTAATAGAAAAATGTCCAAAAAAATAATTCCTAATGTTCAAGGCATGGGATTAAAAGATGCACTTTATCTCTTGGAAAACAGAAATGTAAAAGTCAGATTTAAAGGCAACGGAAAAGTAATTAAACAGTCCATTCGCGGCGGTACGCCGGCTAAAGGACAAACCATATACTTGAGATTAGGATAGTGAAGCACTTGTCAGAAATATTAGCCGGTGTGGCTGCCTTGGATGAAGGAGATAGACCGGTGACCGGCTTGGAGTTTGACTCTCGCCGGGTCAAGGAAGGGCAGGTATTTGTAGCGGTCAAAGGAACGCAAACAGATGGGCATCAGTATATTTCTGCGGCGTTGGGAAAAGGAGCGGTGGCGGTTGTAGGCGAAGTCAAGCCGGATGATTTTCCTACGGATAAAGTCTGGGTGACAGTCAAGGATAGTGCTTGGGCGCTGGCGCAAATGAGTAGTGCTTTTTATGGACATCCGTCACGAGACTTAAAATTAGTCGGTGTGACCGGTACCAATGGCAAAACAACGACGGTGACTTTATTGCATCAGTTGTTCACTGCTATGGGTGTAAAGGCCGGATTGCTGTCCACTATTGAAAATAAAATTGGGGGGGAAGTGTTAGTTTCGACCCACACAACACCTGATTCGGTTGCCATTAATCGCCTCCTTCGGGAAATGGTAGCCGAAGGGTGTGTGGTCGCCTTCATGGAAGTGAGCTCGCATGCTATCGATCAGCATCGAGTCAGTGGATTGGAGTTTGCCGGGGGTGTTTTTACTAACTTGACCCGCGAGCATTTGGATTATCACGGGACGATGCTGGATTATCTGAATGTGAAAAAAAAGTTCTTTGATTTTTTACCGAAAGGTAGTTTTGCCTTAGCCAATATAGATGACAAAAATGGCTTGGTGATGATGCAAAATACGAAGGCTGAGAAGCATACGCTTGCGCTCAAACGAATGGCCGATTTTTCTGCAAAGATACGTTCCAATAGCTTGGACGGATTGCATTTGGAGATGAATGGCCACGAAGTGTATGCCCGACTTATCGGGCGGTTTAATGCGTATAACTTGTTGACGGCCTTTGGGGTAGCAGTTTTGTTGGGGGAGTCCGAAGAAGCAGTTTTGCAGGTCTTGAGTGGCTTGCCGGGGGCGCCGGGGCGGTTTGAGAAAGTAGCCGACCCGAATTCCAAACGGATGGGAATTGTGGATTATGCGCATACGCCGGATGCCTTGGAAAAAGTGTTGGATACCATCAATGAATTGAAGCAACCAACGGTGGATTTATTCACCGTCGTGGGGTGTGGTGGAGATCGAGATAAAACCAAAAGACCGGTGATGGGTGCCCTAGCCGCAGCCAAAAGTACGCAGGCGGTTTTTACGTCCGATAATCCGAGAAGTGAAGAACCGGAAGTGATTATTAGAGAAATGTGGGCCGGAGTCGCTGCCGAAGACCAACACAAAGTACTGGACATCGTCAACCGCCAATCTGCCATCCAAACGGCTTGCCGGTTGGCCGGTAACGAAGGCATTGTTTTAGTGGCCGGAAAAGGGCACGAAAAATACCAAATCGTCAAAGGAGAAAAAATCCCTTTTGATGATAAGGCAGAACTATTGAACGAATTTTTGAACACACGACACTAAAGACACCAACGACACGAGATGCTGTATAGCTTGTTTACATATTTGGATGAAGCCTATAATCTGCCGGGGGCAGGACTGTTTCATTTTATCTCGTTTCGGGCGAGTTTGGCGATGGTATTGTCATTGATTATTTCGGTGACATTTGGAGAAAACATTATCCGGCGTTTGCGAAAGCTGCAAATCGGGGAGACGGTGAGAGAGCTGGGCTTGGACGGACAGAAAGAAAAAGAAGGGACGCCGACGATGGGGGGAATTATTATTATTCTGGCCATTTTGATTCCTGTGCTTTTGGTGGCGGACTTGAGTAATACTTATGTGCTTTTGATGATTGTGGTGACGATGTGGCTCGGAATAATCGGATTTATTGATGATTATATCAAGGTTTTCCGGAAGAATAAAAAAGGCCTGAGCGGGAAGTTGAAGTTGGTCGGGCAGGTCGTATTAGGATTGATAGTGGGCTTGGTCATGCTGAATAGTGACGATGTTGTGGTGAGTATGAAGCCGTCGCTTGCGCAAAAAGAAGGCTACCGGATAGTCAAAGAATTAAAGACCAACACCGAAAGCGGTGGGAAAGAAGTGACTTCGGTCTGGGCAAAAGCCCCGGTGACGAATGTCCCTTTTTTAAAGTCTTATGATATAGATTACACAAAGATATTAGGGTTCATGGGAGAACCAAAAGCCCGGTCGTTGGTCTGGTTGGTATTTATACCGATTGTAATTTTTATAGTTACAGGTGTATCCAATAGTGCCAATTTGACTGACGGCCTAGACGGGCTTGCGACCGGATTGTCGGCTATCATGGCATTGGTTTTGGCGTTATTTGCTTATGTCGCCAGTAACCGGATAGCGGCTGATTATTTGAATATTTTGTATCTCCCGGGCTCTTCGGAGTTAGTGATTTTTACTGCGGCGCTCTTTGGAGCTACGATTGGATTTTTGTGGCACAATTCGTTTCCTGCGTCGGTATTTATGGGCGACACCGGGAGTTTGATGTTGGGGGGAGTGATAGCGACCTTGGCGATTTTATTGCGCAAAGAATTGTTGTTGCCGATATTGAGTGGGGTATTTATGGTGGAGACGATGTCAGTGATGCTGCAGGTGAGTTACTTCAAATATACGCGAAAAAAATACGGCGAAGGCCGACGAATATTTAAGATGTCACCGTTGCATCACCACTTTCAAAAGTTGGGGATGCCGGAGATGAAAATAGCAACAAGATTTTGGATAGTCGGCATTTTGCTCGCTATCATCACGATTATGACACTGAAAATTAGATAATGGCAGGAGCTGGCAACTTATTGAAAAACCTAAAGGGAGACCGAGTCATCTGGGCAATTATGTTCATTTTGGCCTTTGCTTCCGTGCTGTTGGTGTATAGTGCAACCGGTAAACTGGCCTATATGTATCAAGGCGGGAATACAGAATATTACCTGTTTAAGCATAGTGCCACCTTGGTCTTTGGGTTTATGATAGCCTATGTAGCCTATACGATGCCTTATCAGATTTTTATGAAACTGGCACCATGGTTATTGTTGATTAGTGTGCCGCTTTTGGTCATAACGATGGCCATGGGAGTGGATGTGAATTCTGCTCGGCGTTGGCTGACAGTACCCGGAATCGGCTTGACGTTTCAGACGTCGGATTTTGCCAAAATTGCTCTGGTTGTCTATGTGGCCAAGGCACTCACAACCAGCCAAGAGACGATAAAGGACTTGCAAAAGGGATTTTTCCCAATCATCATTCCGGTCTTGTTGATTTGCGGATTGATTGCGCCTTCGGATTTGTCAACGGCTTTGATTTTGTTTGCCACGTCGATGGGGATGATGTTTGTGGGGCGGGTGCGATTGAGCTTTTTGGTGGCCTTAATGACGGGAGGAATTATCTTGTTTAGTTTTTTAGTGACTATCGGTAATTTCTTTCCGGAATATGTGCGGGTCGGTACGTGGATTCAGCGAATGCGGAGTTTTGTGACCGGTGGGGGAGATCAGTTTCAGGTACTACAAGGGAAAATGGCCATCGCCCACGGGCAGTATTTGGGGGTCGGGCCGGGCAATAGTGTACAACGAAACTTTTTGCCCTCGTCTTATGCGGATTTTATTTATGCCATTATTGGAGAAGAATACGGCTTGGTAGGAGCCACTTTTATATTGTTAATTTATGTGGTGTTGATGTTCCGGATTGCCCGTTTGGTGACCAAGAGTCCCAAAGCTTTTGGGTCTATATTGGCGGTTGGGCTAGGATTTATGATTGTCTTACAGGCCTTGGCGAATATGGCAGTCTCGGTTAATTTGTTGCCGGTGACCGGATTGCCTTTGCCGTTGGTGAGTATGGGGGGAAGTTCGATTTTGGTTTCGGCGGCGGCCTTTGGGATGATTTTGAGTGTGAGTAGGTATATTGAGGGACTTTCGTCAAAAGAATAAAGCATGAAAGTAATCATATCAGGAGGGGGCACCGGCGGCCATGTATTTCCGGCCATAGCGATTGCCAAAGCATTGAAAAAGATTGATGCGGATATTGACATTATGTTTATCGGGGCGCAGGGAAAAATAGAGATGGAAAAAGTACCGAAGGCGGGCTTTCCCATTCAGGGTTTGCCGGTCAGTGGTTTTCAGCGTAAGTTGACTTGGAAAAATCTATCCTTCCCTTTTAAGCTCATCAAATCTCTGTGGCTGGCTCGCAAAATTATTAAAGATTTTAAGCCGGATGTAGTGATTGGAACCGGTGGGTATGCCAGCGGCCCGGCACTTAAAATGGCCAATCGTCTGGGGATACCGACCGTGTTGCAGGAGCAGAATTCTTACGCCGGAGTGACCAACCGGTTGCTTGCGCAAAAAGCATCTGCTATTTGTGTGGCGTATGATGGACTTTCCAAGTTTTTCCCAAAAGAAAAACTTCGAGTGACCGGAAATCCGGTTCGGAAAGATTTGATTCTTGATAAAAATGAAGTAGCCGTTGCGAAAGCGCATTTTGGCTTAGACGAAAATAAAAAAACCATCTTGGTCATGGGGGGGAGCTTAGGGGCTCGAACCATCAACCAAGCGATGGATGCCGCGGTGGAGCAGATTGCCGAAAGGCCGGATGTTCAAGTGATATGGCAAATGGGACGATTATATGAAGAAAGCTTTATGAATTGCCCAACGGCTCAATTGCCCAATGTCCATGCCATGGTTTTTATTGACCGAATGGATTATGCGTATGCGGTAGCGGATGTGGCCGTTTGCCGGGCAGGGGCCTTGACGATTTCGGAATTGATGGTGGCGGGCGTGCCGGCGGTTTTGGTACCTTCTCCCAATGTAGCGGAAGATCACCAAACCAACAACGCCATGGCTTTGGTGAATAGTGGGGCGGCTTTAATCGTCAAAGATGTAGAAGCGAAAGAAAAGATGTGGCCGGCGACCATCGGGTTGTTGGACAATGACAAATTGGCTAATGAGTTGAGTGCCAAGCTATTGTCTATGGCCAAGCCGAATGCAGATAGCGATATTGCGGCGATAGCCGTGTCGGTCGCACAGAAAAAGTAACTAGACAGTTACAAAAAAAATAAGAACGCTAAGCGTTTACAAAAAAAAATGAAGCAACTAGAAATCATAAACGAAAAACTCAGAAAGAGCTATTGGATGCTCGGCGTCGGCTTGATGGTCGTGGTGGCTCTAGCTGCTGCACGCTATAAAGGGCATACCCATACGAAAACGTTGGTTGTGGAGATTGAGCAACTGGGGCAAGACGGTAGTTTTTTGATTATGGAAAGAGATGTGAAGCGAATCATTCAGAATAGCTTCGTAGAAGAAATAGATGGGATGGATTTGAAAAAAGTCCAGCTCGAAAGAATGGAAAAGGTACTCGAAGATGATCCGTTTGTGAAAGATGCGGAAGTTTGGATTGATGCCAATAATAAGGTTCATATTAAAATTGAGCAGCGTCAACCGATTGTCAGAATTATTGATAATAACGGACTGAATTATTACTTTGATGCCGAAGGAAAAAAGATTCCTACGTCAAAGTATTTTACCGCAAGGGTACCGGTTGCCACGGGATATTTACCGGCTTATTTTAAAGAATATCAAGTCACAGACAATGCGCTGCATGATGTCTTTAAGTTGGCTAAGTTCTTGAAAAAGAATGAGTTATTAGATGCCATGGTGTCTCAAATATCGGTGGAAAAATCAGGTGATATCATCTTGTCTCCGGAGTTTGGAAAAACAAAAATTGTTTTGGGACGGGCAGACCATCTGACAGAAAAATTTAAGAAATTACTCATCTTTTATAAGGAAGCAATTCCACATGAAGGATGGAGAAAATACAAAACCATTAACTTAAAATTCGCTAACCAAGTAGTTTGTAAACGCTAAAGGGCGTCAAGAATTACGCAAAATTATTAACTATGGAACAAGCAAAACATGTTCAACCAACCCCAACACCGTTGACTGTTGCGATTGATATCGGTACCACTAAAATATGTGCGATTGCCGGTCGATTGGATGAATTTGGAAAATTAGAAGTATTAGGAATTGGCAAGGTGGCTTCTACGGGAGTGAATCGCGGTGTTGTTTCTAATATTGAAAAAACAGTCAGTGCAATAAAAGAAGCTGTTCAGACCGCAGAACAAGCAGCGGGAACAAAGTTCTCCCAAGTTCATGTAGGTATTGCCGGACAGCACATCAAGAGTCGCCAACATCGCGGCATCTTGACAAGAGATAATAATCACGATGAAATTAGTCAGGCGGATATCGCCAAACTAATTACCGACATGCATAAGCTGGTATTACCGCCCGGAGACAAAATTTTGCATGTTATTCCTCAGGAATTTACAGTGGATTCTGAGCAAGGGATTACGGATCCTATCGGAATGTCCGGTGTACGGTTGGAAGCCAACTTCCACATCATCACAGGGCAGACGTCCGCTTCATCCAACATTTTCCGTTGCGTGGAGCGGGCCGGCCTAAAGGCGGTGGATTTGACTTTAGAACCCATTGCTTCGGCGTATGCGGTTCTTTCTGACGAAGAAAAAGAAGCCGGTGTCGCTTTGGTTGACATAGGCGGGGGTACGACCGACTTGAGTATTTTCAAGGATGGTATTATCCGGCATACGGCAGTGATTCCTTTTGGCGGCAACGCTATTACGGATGATATCGCCGAAGGATGCCACGTGACGAAGAAGAATGCCGAAAAACTTAAAGTGAAATTTGGCTCTGCTCTTGCGGACGAAATCTTTGAAAATCGCATCATTTCCATCAATGGAATCAATGACCGCGGACACAAAGAAATTTCCGAAAGGAACTTGGCACTAATCATCCAAGCACGAGTAGAAGAAATCTTTGACTTTGTGCTTTGGGAGATTAAACGAAGTGGTTTTGAACGGAACCTAATTGCGGGTATTGTGATTACCGGTGGTGGTGCTTTACTAAACCATTTGGATAAATTGGTGGAGTATCATACTTCATTTAATTGTAGAGTGGGAGTGCCTAGAGACCGTTTTGCACATGGTTATGCGGAGAGTTTGGCCAACCCTATTTATGCGACCAGCGTGGGACTGTTGTTACACGGAATTGAGAATGGGCAAAATACGCCGGATGAGCCATTGACCCAAGATCAAAACCAAGATGCAGAACAGGAAAACGAAAAGAAGGGCTCTTTCTTGGATAAAGTATTCAGAAAAACCAAGAAATGGTTTGAAGTCGAACCTGATTTGCACATTTAAAACACTTGCACCAATTCATTCCGCAAAACGAATTTGTTCAAACACTAAAATTAACTAATCATGAAATTTGAAATTCCTAAAAGTGAGCAGTCTATCATCAAGGTCATCGGTGTCGGTGGCGGTGGTGGAAATGCGGTAAACTATATGTATCAGCAAGGTATTGTCGGGGTAGATTTTATCCTTTGCAACACCGATGCGCAGGTCTTGGATACCAGCCCGGTACCACACAAAATTCAGTTGGGGCCATCTTTGACAGAAGGACGTGGAGCCGGGTCTAAGCCGGAAGTCGGCAAGCAGGCTTGTCTGGAGTCTATTGAAGAAATCCAGCAATACCTATCCAATAATACCAAGATGTTATTTATCACTGCCGGCATGGGTGGCGGTACGGGTACGGGCGCGGCGCCTGTCATTGCTAAAATTGCCCAAGAAATGGATATTTTGACGGTGGGTATAGTGACAGTTCCATTTGGCTTTGAAGGCGGAAAACGTAAGAAATTTGCGACAGAAGGTCTTCAAGAGTTGAGAGAAAACGTTGATACTCTGGTCGTTATCTCTAATGACAAGTTGATGGAAATTTATCCTGATTTGGGACTCAATGAAGCTTTCGCAAAAGCAGACAACATCTTGACTACTGCGGCCAAAGGTATTGCCGAAATCATCACCATCCCCGGTTATGTCAACGTGGATTTTGAAGATGTCAATACGGTCATGCGCAATAGTGGTAAGGCCGTCATGGGTACGGGTAAAGCCGAAGGCGATGACCGGGCTCTAGCAGCGATTGATGCGGCATTGAATTCTCCGCTTTTGGAAGAAAATAATATCACCGGCGCCACTAATATTTTGATGCAAATCTCTTATGGCCGTAAAGAAGCGACCATGATGGAAATCAAACAAATTACGGATTTTATTAACCAAGAAGTAGGCCATGATACCAATGTGATTTGGGGTAACTGTCATGATCCCAATATGCGGGATGAGTTGTCTATTACGATTATTGCTACCGGTTTTGAATACTCACATACGCCCGGGGGTAAGAAAACGCCGGCTCGCCGCATCGTCAGTTTGGATGAAACGACGGCAGCAGAAAACGCCTTCGAAGTAGGTCAAGGTGCGCAGCGGGTAGTTGAGTTTGACACGCCGGCCAATACGTATTATACATCAGAAGAGATGGTCTCTCGAGATGAATTGGAAATGGAAATGCGTCAAAAGCGATTGGAAGAAGAGCGCTTGCGCAAAGCGGCTTTGTTGAAGCAAAATAATCCATCCAAATTAAATTCTTCTCAGACCCTTTCGGAATTAGAGAGTATGCCGGCTTACAAGCGCAGACGTATTTTGCTGGATGAAATTAGTTTGGATGATGAAATTTCTGATTGGGGGGTGACACCGGATCGGAAGTTGGATACCCAATCCAATAATTCGTATATTCATAAGGAAGTGGATTAATGATTTGCGGTACGCCGATGCCGGTGTATTCGCAGATAGGAACCGATTACACCTTTATTAGGTTTCGTATTCCGTAAAGAACAAGATTAGTTAGTGAAGTAAAATGGTTAGTGATTTGCGGATTCTAGGGTCAGACTTTTGTCTGACCCTTTTTGGTGTCAATAGGGGTGGATAAATTTACTCATTCATAATTTTCTTGACTTGGCTTTGTAGTCATTCTTAGTGTCAACTTAGTGTCTCCTAAAGTGGGAAGGCCTAACCACTAAGTTCACTAAGAAGTCACTAAGAATTCACTAAGATGTTGATAGTCAATGAGTTACAATTTGTTTGTCTCTTAATGCAGCGTGGAGTTGCTCCTACGGAGCTATATCGCAACTGTTTTTTTGACGGGCGCAGTCGGAGTTTGTCCCCATTA